>DYKH01000159.1 GCA_020722685.1 Caldithrix sp.
GGCGAAACCGCAGTGCGTCATGACAACCAAAAAAATATCGTGTCATCATACTATGATGAGTAAGGTCGTGCGCTCTCCCGACGGCCGATCGGGTGGGCGTTGGATGTGACCCCACGCTTCCAACTAGAGGAGTCCGACATGTGCAGATATCGCCTTGGACTGATGCTTGTCATCGCTTTCCTTCTCACGCAGATCAATGCGGCAGCCGACGATGTCATCGGGCGTGTTCAGTTCATTCAGGGTGACGTGTGGGTCTACCCGGCGGGTAGCGAACAGCCGACCCTTGTGCAAAAGGATCACTCACTGCGCAGGGGCGATCGTTTGGTGACCGGTTCGGCCTCGCGCGCCATGCTTAAAATGGTTGACCAAGGGCTTCTGAGTATTCATCCCGACAGTTCGCTGACACTGCTCAGCTATCGTTATGATGCCGCTGATCCCGATGCGAACGAGATCCAGTTGCACCTTGACAGTGGGAGTGTGCGCAGCATTACCGGGCTGGCCGGTCAGGCCAACAAGGAGAGCTATCGACTTACCACTCCGCTGGTGGCTATCGGCATTCGCGGAACCGATTACGTTGCTTATACCAATGAGGATTTAAGCCGCGCCGCGCTGATCAGCGGGGCCATTGCTGTACGCCCGCTCCAAGACGAATGTGGCAATACACAGTCCATGTGCTCGCAACCCATCGTGCTGGATGAAAGTCTCAATACCCTGATGGTGGAGTACGACAGGCGTCATAAAACCTTGCAGTATGTGCGCCTCTTGCCCGATATGCAGGCAAGGGATACGACCATACCTGCGTCGCCTCCAGCTCCCGCTCAAATGCTTGCCCAGTTGCGGCAAGGCGATTTCCCGCCCGTTACTCTTAATGTGCCCGCTTCTCGACCTGCAGTCGATGTTGAGGAATCGGTCGTGGCGCCTGTCCCATCCGTCTTTGCGCTCGCTTCCGTGGATCAGCCTCCCCAAGATGTCGATAGCAAGCGCCTTGTTCTCTCCGATTTGCAAAAAGGAAGGGTCTGGCTGGATGAGGCTGCGTCGATATCTCTACCAACCCAAGGGCAGGCGGCGCTTTCCCTGCGTGACATTCAATTGAGCACGCCCAATGGCTTGGCGCCCGCCAAGGGCAGTGAGGCCAGTCTTGATTTCAACTTTGACAAGCGCAGCTTTGATACGCGGGTCACCTTGACCAGCGAGAGTTTTCCTAACGAGGCTCGACTTCAATCCAGTGGCGTCATTCGTGGCGATGGCCGCTTCTATAGCCGCAGCGGTGACGATGTCGCCGGCCTGATCGCATCGGAAGGTCAGGCCGCTGCCTACATTTTCAACCTTTACAAGCAAGGCATCCCGGTCACTGGCATGACCAGTTGGCAGAAGTAAAGTGAGCTCTTGATAATTCCTACGTGAAAGGGGGTCCATTGCTTGGGTGTAGGATCACTTGACCTTCTCGCAGAACCGGGACCGGTTGTTCAACCAGGGCGTGGCCCGCCTGTTCTTCGAGCGTGTCCGCGCCCTGGCGGAATGGTCAAGCCTGACCTCGGACGAGCACTTCACCGCAGACGGCACGCTGATCGACGCCTGGGCCTCGCACAAGACGCGGTTGATCGGTCAGGTCCGCCTAGCTGGACAGGTGCTTCTGGCTACCGCCACCTACAACCTCATCCGCATGGGCACGATCGGCGGATAGTGGCGAGGCTCTCATGTGCGGGATAGGTGCGTCCAGAGTGTGCAGCAGCGCCGTGAAAACCGCTCTTCGAGGGGGCAAGAGGCCCACATCAGCAGGACTTTCGTGGCTGGTTGTCCTTGGATACAACGTCAGGCCGGATATTCTCGGTAATTTTTCAAGGGCTAGTGGCTTTGGCTTTGCATTTTAGGGGTGCTGTCAGGCTAGTGCATGAACCACAGCGGTAGCAGATCCATGGCCCACCATTGTTCTGGGTGGTGCTTGATGCGTTCGATGAGATCGGTGTATGCCGCCTGGTGCCAATCAGGCTGTGCTTGCGGATAGACGGGTTCGCCCATGCCGATCTGGAGTCTGGCGTCTGGCGTGAGTGCGGCGACATAGGGGATCAGTGCGGCCCCCGTGCGCTCGGCCAGGCGCCGGGGGCCGGCGGCGAGTCGAGCTTCTCCCCATGGGGTGGATACGATCGTGTGATTGTCTTTGTCGCCCGGCAGGTCGGAAAGGATGATGATGGATCCTCCTTCGCGCAATTCGCGTACGAATGGTGCGAGTCCTGCTTCGGCATGGCAGTGGCGTAGAGCCGCGTACTTTCGTTGATAATGTTGGCAAATGGCGGTCGGGATGCCGGGGCGCTCGACGATGTCGGATGTCATGAGGAGTGCGGGGCGTTGGTTGCCGATCCGGCTGGCTGCTTCGATGCTGGCGCCGAAATGTGCGGTGATGTAGATGGTAGGGCCGGGGTGAATTTTGGGGGCCGGGCCGGTGGGTAAGCGCTCGGAGGCGAGCAGTTCGGCGGTCCACTCTTCCACGGCTTGGGCGCGATAGCGCTCCTGGCGCAGATGCGCCCGTTCATCTGCCGTCGCGTGCGGGAGCAGGCGCTCAATAGCCATGCAGGTGCGCAGGTCGACATCGGGGTCAATGTGGCTGAAAGAGCGCCAATCGCGGTGAAGCGCAGCCTGGAGACGTCCACGCAGGGCGGCGAAAGAGCCTCCGAGCCCGACCGGCAGGCGGGCCAGCCCGGGGAGAAGCACACTATATTCAAGTTGTGTCAGGAAAGTAGCGGCCTTATTCATTTTTGCGAGGAGCGGTCACCCTAACCCAGCAGGTGGGACCAGTGCGCCGGGCTGAACGAGGTGGCGCGACCGAGCAATGGACCGGTTTCGCTTGCAGAGTAGCCTTGATGGGTGATGAGGATGGCGAAGAAGCGTTCCATGGCATGCGCCAGGCTCCCATCGATGCGGCCGGGGATGTCATACCAGAAGTCGCCGCATTGCAGTGGCTTGTCGAGCAAGGGTTGCAGCGCGCAGGGCTTGAACCAGAACATCGTACCGGCGACGAAGGTTTCCTTGCCGGTGGGCTGTGGAAGTCCGTAGCGGCGAGCGAGACGATTAAGCCAGGTACGGTTCTGGCCCCAGAAGTGTTCAAGCGCAGGCAGGTGCCCGTCGGGCGCGATCAGGCCGAGCATGTCGTTTTCTCGCAGATTGCCAAGGAGCGTGGCGCTGTCTTCACCATTCGGTAGCAGTTGATTGTAGAGGTATTGGCGCCAGTATGCGCCGTCCTGACGATGTACGGATTTCTTGGTGTGGAGTTTGAGCGCCGCCTCATAGCCGTGTGCGACGACCTGCGGAAGTATGGTGAGGAAGGGGGCGACATCGCGGCCGATGTTGGGTGTCAGGACGATGCGGGCATCGGGCCAGAAATTTCGCACGGTACCCGCTATTTTCTCGTCGACCACAGTCACGTAGACATCGAAGGCCAGTCCGCTTTTTTCGACCAGATCGGCGATTTCCGAGAGCACGTCTTCGTAAAAAGCATGCAGAACGAGGGCTTGAGGATGTTTACGCCTGCCTTCGGAAAGTATCTTCCCGCAATCGAGATTCCAATGGCTAAGCGCCTTGCGTGCGGCTTGTAGGTATGCATGGCCGTGACGGCGATCAGGCTCGAGATAGGCGCCCTCGGCCCATTCGTTCCATGCGTTGATAAAGACCAGTGGGTTATTCGGATGGCTCCAGCGCATGTCACGCACTGCGTCGTGCAACCAGCGGGCAAAGATGTCTGGGCTCTGGCCAATGAACAGGCTGGATCGTTCTCCTCGCCGGGCGGTGTTGTCCCACCCCGGCATCACCCCTCGGGCCAGGTAGTACTCTGGCGAGTCATCCTGGGCAAGCCGGGCCTCGACAGTAGCGGGGTAGTCGTAGATCGTGCCTTGGAAGTCCGTGAGTGGTTCAATCTTTCCAGTGTAAGTTGTAGCGGGCACACCAACCGGTGGAAATTCAACCGCGCCGTCCAGGCCAATGCTTCGCGGGTCGATTTTGTCCTTGGAGTGAACGCACATCAGGTAAAGCTCCAGACCTTCTTCAGTGCGAAAGCGCTCGCGCCAACGCTGGATGGTTGCGGCCGGGTCGGGCAGAAGGCTCGGATAGTAGATCAACAGCAGGGGCTTGCCGTCTACGCGAATGTAGCGTGGGTCGATGAGGAAGGGGCGGATATAATCCATGAAGGCGTGGTCGTCGTCCGCGCTGTGATTCTGTTTGATCAGTACTTCATGCTCGTCGCCGTCCCAGCGTCGGGTCCAGTTTTCATTGGCCCAGCACAAGCATAGGGGCATATCAAGGTCAGGCGTGCCGCGCCAGAGTTCGAGCGGCGCTTGCATCAAGGGCTTGCCATCGAACCAGTAGAAATAAAAGCAGAAACCGTCAATGCCATGTGCGGCGGCGAGTTCTGCCTGCTTGCGCAATGATGGTGCGAGACGGAGGTCATAAAAGCCAAGGTCGGCAGGAAGCCGCGGCTGTTCGTGGCCGATAAATTGGGGTGTGGCTTTGGTTACATTGCTCCATTCGGTGAAGCCTGAACCCCACCAGCGGTCATTTTCAGGAAATGGGTGAAACTGGGGAAGGTAAAAGCAAATGGTGCGATGTGTGTTATTTCTGATTGCGGTTGTATTAATCTGCGCATCAACATAATCCGACGCGCGTTTATTTAGAACGGTGTGAATCCAATCCAAGCCATGAAGCTTTGGATCTGCGGCTGAATGTGGAGCTGAAAAACGGTCAATGCGCTCAAATAAATATTTAAGCGTGGGGCGCGCGATACGGCATGCGGGTGCGAGCCATGACCACCGCGTGCAAAACCGCTTGAAAGAATCTTTGGCTTTTTTGGCGCGTTCGCGCAGGATGTGTTTTAATACGTTCATTTAGGACTATTTGAGAATGCGGTACACGATAGCTTTCACTAATGCCTTAAGCATGTATTTTGGGGACTCTTGTAGTCGTCGCAGGTGATCCAAGGCATGAGTGGTTTTTTCCAATTGGCATTGTACATTATCCAGATCCTTCTTAAAACTTGCATTGGAATCGTTGAGCAAGCCGATTTCACGATGTAGTCTTTGGGTAAGGTTGTATGACTCCGCGACTTCGTGCTCAAGCGTTTTAGCGCGGTTAAGCGCTTCGGCGGCTTCGCGCCTCCATGAGTCGACAAATGGTAAGAAAAAAAGCTCAATGAGTGTAAAGTCATCGCTATGCGGCCAGTGTATGTCGATCCTTAGGAGGCGGCTTCTCCTCAGCAGTCCGGGCGGGGTCGGAAGGCGCATCCAGGGATCAGAGTCTCTGCAGTGGAGCAGGGCATAGGGTTGGCCTTCCTGGGCTTGATTCCAATATAGGCTCAGGGATTGGCTTTTATCCTCAATGATATCCGAGGGCTGGAGGCGCCATAGGATTTGATTGTTTTCGTCAAGCAGTTCCAATGCGTAGAGTCTCACCATGCCGGGTATGTCGCATGGATCGAAGCGCAGCGCTTGAATGTTGTCGGGAAGAATGAAGTCGATTTGAAAACGTCGGTCCTGGAGCGTCAACCGTTGAGTCAGTTGTAGCGGTGCGTCAAGCTCCGTAGTATGACTATAAAACACGGTCGGGTTAATGTAGATGCCCTGAATAGATGCTGTTGGTAGGTGCGCCTGAGTAGTCTCTATTCCTTCGGGGTTAGGGCGGCACTCGAGGATGAATTGATAAGTATTGCCTTCCGGCAGGGTGCGAAGCGCATCTAAGAGCCTGAAATTAACCCCCTGATTCAGTAAAAATGCGAACTCTGTGCCCTGAGTGCCCACGATCACGCGATCAATTAATTTAACGTGCTGAAACCCTGCTTCACGAACAAACTTAAAGGCACTGTCGATCGTGAAGAAGCGTAGATGTGTCTTGTCCAGGAGGCCATCTTCACGATATTCAAAGCGCCCTTGAAGAAGCTGCAGAACGACGCTGATGTGGGCGATGTTAGGCAGGGATATGAGAACGCGTCCATGTTCGGTTAGCTTGTCGCGCAAACGCGATAGGACCGCGTCAGGATTTCTCAGATGCTCGAGTACGTCGGCGATCACGATGACGTCGTAGTGTTCACTAATGGCGTCTATGCCGGATACGTCATCAAGATCAATGATGTAAAGATTTCTGTAATGCTGACGGGCTGCCTCGGCCGATAGGGGGTTAGCCTCGATTGCGTCGACCTTGCACAAAGTGTGTGCGGCGAGATACTCGCCGAGGCGTCCAGTGGCGGAGCCCACATCAAGTACCGTGGCATCCTCGGGGATGTGCTCCAAGATAATTGACAGGCTATTGACTTGACCCTTGTCAAGCCTGGGGCGTTCATAGGTGTGGTCGGATATCAAGGTGTCAAACCCAGTGAAAAAGTTGTTGGAAGCCTCATGGTCTTTGCTGTGTAGTTAGAATAACTTAGAGGACATCAGAGAATCCTTTTTTTAGCTTTCTGTAAGTCAGCATGGATAGCATAAAAAAGATTGCAGATAAAATAATGGAAACGGATAAATGGTTCCAATGCGGTAATGTGTCATGCATGATGATGTCTCTCACATGCTCGATTGGCAGGGCTAGTGGATTGATGGCAGCGAGCACCGACCGCCACGGCTCCTGGATTGCAGTGAGAGGATAAAAAATGGGTGACAGGAATAGCAGGAGTGCGCTGATTGATGGGGCAAGCTGCTGGATGTCTCGCAAATAGCATCCTAGGGCAGACAAAAGAAAAGCGAGCCCTAGTCCAATGAATAAAACAGGTATAATAATGATGGGTAATGCCAGGAGGGTTGGTTTTACAAGGTCAGTCATGATCGCGAGAAAAATGAGGAAGATGGTAAGTGTAATAAGCATGTTCACAAGCGCCGTTGCGGTTGTGATGCCTGGAAGTATTTCTAGGGGAAAGATCATGCGCTTCACATAGTTGGAGTTCTGAGGAATGAGAGCGGGTGCTCGGTTCATGATCTCCGCGATGAATCCATGCAATATCAGGCCTGAAAAAATATTGATAGCAAAATCAAGATGGCTCCCTTCGGTGTGCGGCCACTTGGCGCCGAGGATAAAGGAAAAAACTAGCGTGTAAGCGGCTAGCATGGTGAGCGGCGTGATAAACGACCACATAAAACCTAATACAGAGCCTTTATATTTCGCATTCAGATCGATCAGTGTCATGCGAATAAAAATATGAATCAATTCCTTGTTCAGGTTGGTCATGATGGCGTTTTTGTAGTGGTCAATAGATGGCTGGAATTAGATATTTTGCGCACGAGAGCGGATGGTAGGATATTATGGTGTTTGCCAAGCTGATATGCCAGCCACCGATTTCCTAAATTCATGAGTGCGTATGGTATAGTGTGTGGTGCATGTTTCGTAAGATATCTTGCAAGTGAGCTCGCGTATTTAATACCCTCATTTTGATTGCTTCCGAAATGGCGCTGTATCCATTTGTGATGTTGGTGAAACATGCCAATTTCAAAGTAGCGTGAAAAATCCTTGGTCCAATGGGTGGTGTGCGAGTGTATAACGCATGCGCTTGGATTGTAGTGTATGCAATGGCCTTTGCGCATGGCTCGCGCGGCAAATTCCATGTCCTCAGAAATTATGCTGGTCTCGGCAAAGCCTCCCAGTGCCCTGAAAGTGCTGTTTCGGTATGCGCAGAAGGTGTTGGAAGTGAAGATGGCTTTGATGCCGTACTTGCTTGCGTTTCCAGGGCAACAGGTGCGCTCATGTTCAGGGTAGTTAAAGTATCGTGCATGCCTCTCGATGGGATGGGCATCAGCTCTGGGAATATGACGTCCAAAGGCAATTGCTGTTTTCGCGTTCTCAAAGCAACGAACTAGTTGTTGGATACTCGTAGGCGTGGCAAGCGTAGCGTCCTGAGTCAGGAAGACAAGAACTTCATGCTCGGGGAATAGGGCTGCAGCGCGATTGCGGGTTCCTCCATGAGAAAACTCATTTCGTGGAATTACAAGGCAGGGTACTTCCCTTTCTTGGGTGGTGACGAAGGTTTTATCGTCAGAGGATGAGTCGATAACGAGGATGTCTGAAGCTTTGACATTTTCCTGCATCAGGCACGCGTCTAGGTTCTTGGGCCAGTTGGGTCCGGCATTAAACGTTGGAATGATGATGGCGGTCTTCATGGGGTATTCTGCTTGTTGACATGGCGAAATGCGAAGATACGACGAGGTTTATTCAGGTCTTCAAGAAGAAACTCTCCGATCTCGTGAATTGACTCGGAAGGAAGTAGGCTTGCTGCGTGGGGGCCGATCAGGATGGGTTCAAGTAATTTTGCACTGATCATTTGCAGTCGGTCGGCGACGGTTACTGTTTCTCCGAGAACAGTATGCATGCGTCGAGTTTTGGGGTCAATTGAGCCGAGGATGACTTTTCCTGTTTCAATGCCGATGCCTATATCGAGTTCATTAAGTATAATGTGGTTATCCTTGTTAAGGATAGGCCACTCTAAGATCAGTTGGTTAGCGGCTTCTGTTGCCCTTTGAACGCCTGCTTTGTCGTTCCCCCATAATGCGACGATGGAGTCGCCATTGAGGCTTTCCGTAATGCCGCCGTGATTGTCGATGATGCGGTTTGCAAGAGTGAAAAAATTGTGTAATAAATTCGCGGCGTCAATGGGTTCGCTTTTTTCGCAGAAGTTTGAGTAATTGCGAATGTCCGCTATCCATACGGTCATGGGTCTTTTGTCGGCGACAATTTGATTGCGTGGTTTCTTGAAGGCGAGAAGATGGGCGGCATTTCTGGGGAGGTAGCTGGAGAAGTTTGCGAGAACCAGGTCGCGTTCTTTCCTTGAGAAATGGTGCTCTAGTAGGCTTAACGTCATGCCTGTCAGTATTAAGTGAAGAACAGGGAACGTCCAATCGATTCGAAGTTGGTGTGTTGACAAGACAAATGAATAACCGATTACGAGAATAATCGAGCAGGCAGATCCAAGAAGGATTGTGGCAATAACTTTGCCGCGCCCTTCTATGCTTGCGCCTAGCAAAATCAAGATGCCCCCCATTAGACTGATCAAAGAGATAACGAGAGTGTGTTCCCTTGGAATGTGGGGGACGTGGTCGTGCATCAGGCCTAGGATAAGTGCTGCGTGAACCTCAAAGCCATTGGCAATTGTGCTTTGCGGTGTGGATATTACGTCCGAGAGACTTACGGCTGATGAACCAATGATGATGATTTTGTCTTTGATCGCGCTTTCTTGAATGTTGCCTTTCAATATCTGGTGGGCGGGGATGCTTATCATATTCTGACGTGGGTTGTCGTAGGGTATAAGTATTCGTCCGTCATTACTTATTGGGGCCTTGAATCCATCGCCTCCGACAATAAGTATTTTTTGTGGACCGAGCCACCCTGAGCCATTCTGGATGGAAAGGCTTGGTGAAAGTTGAAGGTCTCGCATGATTGCAGCGATGCCAAGTGCTGGATATGCCTTGCCTTCCTTGCAGATTACGGCGCGTGTACTGCGAATGATGCCATCGGATTCGATGTCAGGGGTAATATGACCGACAGGATTATCTTGGAAGCTTGCTGCGTTCGCGATGTATGTGTTCGCATTTGGGAAAGTCGGATCACAGGCTGGGCTCAGGTGCGAAGGGAGTGCGCCTGAACTTGGATTTTTGTCCATGTCAGGCTCAAGCCCAAAGATCACTGGAAGTACCGCATTTGTCGATGCCAGCGCTTTTTTTAAGTTCTTGGTCGTCAGCACGTTCGCTATTAAACACGATGTCAAGGATTTGGGTTTTCGCACCCATGGAGTCCAGCTTGCTTACTAGCAGTGCGATCTCATGGCGATTCCAAGGCCATGGCCCTATGATTCTTAACGACTCTTCGTTGATGTCGATAATAACTATAGGATTTTTCTCGTCCTTTGAGGCATTTTGGCTCAGCGTTTTCCAAGTGGCATCATAGGTCCAGTTCTCCAGAGTTTTGAAAATGTTGCGGGCCGCATGGAAAACGCCCAAGGCAAGCAGGCAGGCCAGTACTGCAACTAGAATTCGAGTCAGCCATTTTCGATGCTGCATTTCTATGGGCGGGGGGGGGGCATCGCTGGCTTCGGCCTTTTGTGATGTCTATTTTCCCCTCCATGATGTCTTGCAGCCATTCCCTTCTTAGTATCAATAAGTCTTTTCCAGTCCTTTCGATGGCCCCGCTGCTTTGTAGAAGCTGTAATGTTCTAGTCACGGTTTCACGACTGGTGTCGATCATGATGGCCAACTCTTTTTGTGTGGGGATATTTTTTATGATGCATTTTTTGTGAGTATCCAGCGGCATGGCGATCTGAAGCAGTTGGCCACACAATCTCTGCGCCACACTTGGTAATCGAAGGATTGCGCGTTGTTCCGAGTATTGCCTGATACGGTGAGCAAGCGTGCTAGTGATGGATTCTGCAGCGGATGGTTCGTTGAAGAACAGGTTTCGTGCATCTTCGGCAGGTAAGGTGGCGATACGAGAATCTGTAATTGAAATAACATATTCATTTTGGGGCTGTCCATCAATGATGGGCAGTTCACCGAAATAGTCATTCCGCTCAATAAAAAAAAGGCCTGCTTCACGACCGTCAACGGTAAAGTCGACGGCTTGTAGCCTTCCCTCGAGAAGAAAATGAAGATGCCGTACCGGCTCATTCTTTTTTAGTACTAATTCCCTGTTGCTGAATTTTTTTTCTTTTAGTCGACTAGCAAGATCTTCCTGTTTTTCCTTGGGAAGCTTGTCTATAAGTTTTAGTTCTATTGCGGTTTCTATTGCAATGCTCATTCTTTCTTGGTGTCTGTCCTTTTGCCTCTATCATTGACGTCCATGCCTAGAAACCAGTTGATTGTTTTTATGATGCCGGTTGCAAAGGTTTCCTGTGGCGCATAGCCTAGCTTGTCCCGGATCTTGCTGGCGTTTATGGCATATCTGAGGTCATGGCCAGGTCGGTCCTTGACATAAGTGATGAGGGTTTCACTCTTTTGGCCCTGACTTGCAGGTGTGTCTGGATAGCGTGTGACGAGGTTCAGGCTTTCGGCAAATGCTTTATCAATGAGCTGACAGATCGTTTTGACGATATCTACGTTAGTCCTTTCGTTGTTGCCGCCGATGTTGTAGACCTCGCCGACCTGGCCCTTTTCAAGTATCCGTTCGATGCCACGGACATGATCTTCCACGTAAAGCCAGTCTCGTATGTTCATGCCGTCGCCGTAGATAGGCACTGGCTTGCCCAGCAGGATGTTGGTGATGCATAGCGGGATGAGCTTTTCCGGGAAGTGGTAGGGGCCGTAGTTGTTGGAGCAGTTGCTGGTGGTG
>DYKH01000614.1 GCA_020722685.1 Caldithrix sp.
CTACAGCGTAACATTTATGTTATAAAATTTGGCCCGTTTGACCCGTTTTTTTCGATGCGATGGATAGGCGGTCAAATTCCGGCGCAGATGATATTGAACAATTTCCATCGCCCCCTTGATGCTCAGAGATCTGAGGGGAAGAGATAATGATAGTATTTTGCGGACCAGGGGGACTGTCAGCAGAGGAGTTTTTTTTTAATCGCAACCTCATCCGCAGCATAAAGTGGAGTGCCAGGAATACGAATATCATATGCCGATGCCAGGCGGGCCAGGAACGGTGTTCATAACAATCCATGCCGAGCTGACCTTTGCCTTCGGCAAAGCACTGTTCGATCGGCCAGCGCAAGGTAGAGGCATTCACCAGTTCGGAAAGGGAGATATCCTTGGGCGCATTGGAAATGGCGTATTTGATCTGTCCATCGTCGTTCTTTCGGAGAAAGAGCCACTGCGGACGGCCGACCGGCAATCCGTCGCGAGACAAATAGACGCGAATGCGATCCACTTTTGCGACGATCGGCCCCTTGGCGCTCTCGGCGATAACAACCGGCTTCCAGGTTAAAAGGCCGGATTTGGCGATTTCGGATACCGTTCGCGGCCGGGGTTCGCCAGGCAAGGGCTTGGGTTGAGTGGGACGGCGGCCGCGGCCTTTAGATGGCGGAAGTCCGATTTTCGGTTTTTGGGTGAACACCAGCGTATCGGATTTGATCGCGGCAAAGTAGGAAAAATCTTTGGGGACCGCGTTCAAAAAATCGATGTCTCCGCCAAAAGCGGCATCGGCGCCGATCCACCTGGCCGGGAAAAAGCCGGTTGCCCGAATATCCTCGATCAGTTCGATGGCAATCTGCTGTTTGGTTTTAAAAACAAGGTCTTCGGGAACCAGATTCGCCTTTCGCCGGCCTTCTTGTTCTTTGGAAAACCAGCTTTTCGGCATATACAACCGGCAGCCGATCAGGCCATAGCCTTTTTCGCTGGCATAGCCGACAAAGACACCGGACTGGCAGTTTTCGACCTTGCCGAGGGCGCCGCAATACTGACGGGCTACACCGACCGATTCCCTCCCCTTTTTGGGAAAATCGCTGGAATCGATGGAGATCATTCCGTCCGGCGATGCGATCTGGGTGGACAGCATCTCCCGATGGGTTCGCAGCATGACGTCATGATCCCAACGAAAATTTTTCATAAACATTTGCAAGGAGCGGACAGATTTCTGATCGAGAAACTCAAGGGCAATCGGTTCCACGGATTTGGCATCGGCATTGCTCATGAGCCCGGATAAATAGGCAAGCCCCAGGCGATGATGCTCAACGCGGCCGTAAGCATCATGAAAGCATCGATGAAAGGCGACCAACTCCTCGGCCATTGTCTTGATATCTTCCGGGTTGAGATTCAAATCGGCCGATAGTCCCGGATGCCATTTGCAGTGTTCTAAAAGCATGATCAGCGCCTCCACTTTGGTTTGGGTGGGTGGAAGGTGATCGAAAAGAGGGGCGGGCTGTTGGCGGCAATCGATACGATGTCTGAAGTCGGGGTCTAATACATAAATGTATACCTCCTTGGGGTTGCCGTGATAGCGATATCCCTTGCCCTGTTTCGTGCTGCCGCGAGTATGCCCGATGTGCCGCCAATTAGCGGCCTTATAGCAGGTGCCTTCAAAATAACGGCTGTCGACAAAGGTTTCCAGCAGCATGA
>DYKH01000160.1 GCA_020722685.1 Caldithrix sp.
AAAATGGCAGTGGGAGGTTGGCGAGATCAGTACTACTTTGGCCGAATCAAGCATGGGCATTGAAGTAGACTTTGACTTCTTTTTCGAGTTTACCACCCAGTTTATCTTTCTCTACCTCAAGATCATAATGTGCCTGTAAATTGATCCAGAACTGGGCAGAAATCCCAAAATACCTGGCCAATCTGAGAGCTATATCTGCCGTAATAGAACGTTTCCCTAGGACTATCTCGTTTATTCGCCTTGGCGGTACACTTATGTCGTTGGCAAGTCTATATTGGGATATTTCCATGGGATCGAGAAACTCCTCTTTGAGAATCTCGCCGGGATGAATAGGCGGAATTTTGTCATTCATAGCAAGCCAGTCCTAATGATACTTTACATTAACGAATTCCGTTATGGTTGTCAAGCACAATTCTTTAAAGCACCACTCTTACTTTACTCCACTGTATAGCTCAACATACTTGACTTGATCTCCCTCCTCGCCATCGTAGGCCCTTCGATGAACACCTGCAAAGCCTTTTCTCCTCCTGCCTGAAAATATCGCAGCTTGACCGGATGATGGCCCTTGGCCAAGGCGATCTGACCGGACTTTTCCAGAACTCCATGGCTGCCGTCATTGTCCACTACCAACAAATCACTAATGAAAAGCCGGCTGCCATCGTTCGAGGAGGTGGTGAATGTATAGACGCCATCCTTGGGAATCTCGATAAAGCCTGCCAGCTCTAATCCAAACAGCTCGGCCGTTTCTTTGCTGGGGAACTCGAAACTTGGGACCACACCTGATTTTGTCGCTTCCATGGTGTCCAATTCGGATGTGAAGCCGAGTTCCCTATCCAGTACGAAATACCGATAGCGCAAACCGCGTCTGAGATTCCTGACCGAGTCGGATTTGCGCGGGTGCTGCTTTTCAAACAGAGCGCGTTGGACTTGGCCGGTTTTGCCATTGGGCAAGAACTCTTGCGCCGTGACAGTCGTGGTTTCCGTGACTGTGAACGGCTGTGTGTACAGGCTCGACTGCGACGAGGGAGCAGCGGAATCAAGGGTGTAGCGAACCTCGGAATAAGGCCGCGGCTTGACGATTTCCACGTTCATCTGGTCGATAAAAACAAACTTGCCGCCGGCCGGGAAAAGGTCCGGCTGGCGATAATGAATGTTCATGGCATCCAATCGCAGGTAGTGGTTGCTGAGTCTGGCGAGAAAATCCTCCCAGTTCCGGTGCTTTTTCGGCGACCAAACCACTTCTGCTAGTGCGCACATGCGCGGCACCGCCATATATTCTGCATGTTCGGGGGTGGAAATGTACTCCGTCCACACGTTTGCCTGTGCACCCAAAACATGCCGTGCAGCTTTACCTCTTAACTCCGCGGGAGTCGGCTCAAACTCGTAGACTTTTTCCAGGGGCAGAAATCCGCCGATGGCTAACGGCTCGCTCGCCGGGTCGCTTTGATAGAAGTCGAAATAGCAGTGGGAGGTGGGCGACATCACCACGTCATGACCTTGATGCGCGGCCTCGATGCCGCCCTGGGTGCCGCGCCAGGACATGACGGTCGCCTCTGGAGCCAAGCCGCCTTCGAGAATTTCATCCCAGCCGATGAGCTTGCGGTTCTTGGAGATGAGAAACTTTTCGATGCGCTTGACAAAATAGCTCTGCAATTCCTCCACACTTTTCAAACCTTCCGCTTTGATGCGCGCCTGGCATTTGGGACAAGTCTGCCAGCGGGTTTTGTTCACCTCGTCGCCGCCGATGTGAATGTATTTGCTGGGAAACAAGTCGATGACCTCGGTGAGCACACCTTCCAAGAATTCGAAGGTCTGTTCGCTACCCGGACAATACACGTCCATAATCGGCCAATAGCCGCCGGGTTTGACGGTAAATGGCCCGCCGGAGCAGGAACATTCCGGGTAGGCGGCAAGGGCCGCCATGCTATGGCCAGGCATTTCAATTTCCGGCACAACGGTGATGAATCTGTCCGCCGCGTAGGCAACTATTTCCCGGATGTCGTCTTGGGTGTAAAAGCCGCCGTAGGTGGCCTTTTCGCCGGGACGCTGATCTTCGCGCTCGTTCCAATGCTGGTCCTCGCGATCCACGCGCCAGGCGCCGATCTCGGTCAACTTGGGATAGCGCTTGATTTCGATCCGCCAACCTTGATCCTCCGTCAAATGCAGATGGAAAACGTTCATCTTGTGCATGGCGATGATGTCGAGATATTTTTTGATGAACTCTTTGGGGAAAAAGTGGCGGCAGACGTCCAAGTGCATGCCGCGCCAGGAGTACCTCGGCTGGTCCTTGATTTTAAGGCAAGGCAGAGAGACATCCTTTGGCTGGCCCGCCTGCGAGGGATCGAAGGGTCCAGCAGGGAGGAGCTGCAGGATGGTTTGCACACCATAGAAAAGACCGGCAGCCTGGTTAGCCGCTATCACTACTCCACCTTTGTCCACGGTAAGGGAATAGCCTTCCTCGCCCAACTTTTTGTTCGCTTTGGCAGTGGAAAGCAGAATCGCTCGCGCGCTTTGATCGGTTCCCGATGTGTTTTGCACGGTCAGATCGAGACCAATGGCGGTCTTGATTTTCTTAGCCAAGTATTCCGCTACCTGGATGGCTCTCTCCGCGTCGGAATTAACAACAATTGCTGTTTGCGGCGTAATGGCAAAAATTCCCTTTTGAACTTTCAGGCTGACAGGCTTGGGAATGATGCTAAAGCCGAGCCTTCCCATGTCATTCTGCCCCGCCCAGCAGCCTACCGAAAGCGAGGATACGGTTAGTATTGCGCTAAAAACTCCCAATAGTCTCATGGTTTTGCCTTTCTGCGTTTTGTGATCAAGTCAAGTTACTGGCCAGTTCAATATCCAAGCCATTTACTTCCATGGGGAAGCGATGAGTTTTGTAAAGGATGGTGAATGATTGCCTTTTCTCGGATGGATTCCAGACCACAGCCGCCCGCGCGGTGGGATACCAGGCAAGAACGGCGGGCAGGTCCTCTTCGATGTAGGGGATGGATTCCCATTGCGTCTTTAGTTGGTGCTTGAGGGTAAATAGCGCCCCCAGTTCATCCTTAACGACCATTCCGTTTTCTGGCGGTATTCCCGCTTCGGGGCGGAAGACGAAGGTCGTGCCGCTGGTTTTTAGCTTTTTGGCTGCCACGGCCCGTGCATCGAAATCACCGAGGAATGTCCAACCGTCCTTTGCCGGCTGATCCGTTACCTCAAAGGGTACGCCGGTTGCCAAAAACAGACTATTGGGCTTGTCATCGCTGACGTAGCGGCTGTGCTCACCCCAGTAATGCTTGTAAGGTCCCCGGGGGATGTGTCCGCTAATTTTTTCGTGGATGGCGGCGTGCTTTTTCATGGCAGGCGCAAGAGTACTCCAGTGCTCAGCGGGAAAAGGGGTGATTCCCGACATGAACAGGGTGTTTCGTACGTCGGACAAGGTGGATACGGCCAGCTTGGCTGTCAGGTTCGCCGCGGAGAGGCGATCTGCCGGGAAGGCGGTGGTCTCGCTAAAAGCTAATTCGGGCGAAACAAATCGGCGATGAAATAAAGAGCTGAAGAGCTCGGCGGTTTTGTTCTTCAGCTTGCCAAAGCTGAGATCGTCAAACATCAGCTCGCCAACGCGAACGGGCACTCCCTGATAATCTTGGAGACGGATGCCGGCTTTTTCTGCGCCGAGATACATGATCATATTGCCAAGCTGCATATCCCCAGCCGCCGTTTGTTGGGCGCGAAAGCTCTCGGTGAGCTGATCGCAAACATCCTCCACCCATGCGCGCAATAGATCAGTCAGATCTCGATTGGCTACGTTTTGCAGCAAGTCTTGCCAGTGTTGTTCCTGATAGCCATGTTTGTCCAAAAACGCTTTCTTGTGCTCCGGACAGAAGCAGCCGCCGATAACTCCCGGGCCGGTAGCCAATCGAAAATCGTCATCGAGAAAAGCGAAATCAAAACCGCTTTTGCGCAATTGACGCAAAGCCTGAGCGTTTTCCTCCGTAGCCGGCGCGTGTAGAGAAGTGCCCGCGTACATAGAGCCATCCGGACGCATGGCCATTCGCCAGTGTTTCGGGGGCGTCAAGGGAAAGTCATCCGTGCCGGCCCCAAGTGAGTCGCCGGGATGGCCTAACGGGATATTGGCGATGTGGCAGGCAAAACCGGCAGCTTCGACGCGCTTTTTCCAGGCAACAATCTTATCGAGCAAGACAGGCCAGTAACCGTAGAAGAATCCGGCCAGCCAAATATCCGTGATTCCGGAATCACGATAGAGAAGCAAGCGTTGTGGATCTTGTTCAAGCGACGTGGGATTGGTACAAAGGTGAAAAGAGCGTACTGAGGATGACGACGCTCGGGCAAGGGGAACACCGCGCAAAGAAAAGCCGGCCCACAACCCAGCAACAGAGTGCAGGAAGCGGCGGCGGGAAAGGTGCATGATTCTTCTCTCTCAGCTTTAGAAGTAGGCATTGCCCACGGTTTTGTTCACGGCTTGGGTGGGATATGATCCGTCACTGCTGATTCCGTTGCCGGAAGTAGGTAGATTTTCCAACGGTCAATTTAAAAATCCGCCTGACGAATGTCAAATCATTTTTCGGCGGAGCTATCCGCCTCTTGTGCCCAAAATAAAAAATCTTGATTCATTGACATTTTGCGAATATATTGGCGCCGGCAAATTGATTTGTTCCCGGGGACAAGAAGTGCGTCCCGAAGCGCGTTAAGAACTCTCTGTGCAGTCTGCATCAGGTAACTCATCGCTAACGAAAGGGAAAAGCCGTGAACCGGAGTCATTCAAACCGTCTGAGAATTATTATGGAGTGTCTGCTCGCCCTCGCCACTGTGTTCGTTCCATCCCCCAAAGAAAGCATCGCCGGACAAGAAGCGAAAGCAAAGGAGGGATTTCACATGATCGGCCATGCTCACATCGACCCAGTGTGGCGGTGGACTAAGGACGAGGGCTATCAGGAAGTCTTTGCCACTTTTCGTTCGGCGTTGGATCGCATGAAAGAATTTCCCGAGGTCATGTTTGTTTCCAGCTCGGCGCAATTCTACGAATGGGTAGCCCAAGGCGATCCGGCCATGTTCGAAGAAATCAAGCAGCGGGTGAACGAGGGCCGCTGGAACATCGTCGGCGGTTGGTGGATCGAGCCGGATGTCAACTGTCCTTCCGGCGAGTCGCTGCTGCGGCAGGGCCTGTACGGGCAGAGATTCTTCCAACAGCATTTTGGCCGCAAGGCTCGTATCGGCTTCAATCCCGACACCTTTGGTCACCCGTGGACGCTGCCGCAGATTCTCCGCCAACAAGGATTGGAGGCTTACTTTTTCATGCGTCCCGAGTTGAATGAAATGCCGACCCTGCCGGCCCCAATTTTTCACTGGCAAGGGGCGGACGGTACCAGCTTGTTGGCGGTGACGATTCTCTCTTCCTATGGCGGCGGAGAAAACAGCATTGACGGCCGGGTAAAGCTGTATCGGGAGCGATTTGCCAAGTACCTGCCGGAGGTAAAGGACTTTTCCTTGTTCTATGGAATCGGCAATCACGGCGGCGGGCCGACCATTGCTGCCATCAAGGCCATTAAAAAGGCTAGTCAAAGCAAATATCCGGGAATGAAGTTTAGCACGCTGGAACAATACGTCGACCTTCTTCGACCCTTGGAAAGGGGCTTTCCCACGGTCCAGAACGAGCTGCAGCACCATGCGCGCGGCTGCTATTCGGCTTGCGCCAACGTCAAGCTGTGGAACCGTCAGGCGGAAACGGCCCTGCTGCAAGCGGAGAAGCTCTCTTCCTTGACCTCCGTTCTGCTCGGAAATACATATCCGGCAGCAGAACTGCAAAAGTCATGGAAGAAGGTGTTGTTCAATCAGTTTCATGACATCATGGCTGGCTCGTCCATTGAAGAAGGCTACGTGGACGCGGAGCGGGACTATGGCTACGCCTTGTCCGTAGCGAGAGAAGCATCCATCCAAAGCTTGCATCTTTTGGGCTACAACGTGCAAACGGCCGATTCCGCCTATGAACCGTGCAGACCTTTCATTGTATTCAATCCTTGCTCCTGGAAGGTGACGGAGCCGATCGAGTTCGAGGTGGAGCGGGCAAGACGGAACGTCAAGCCGGTGCTGCGCGACGCTGCCGGGAAAGCGATTCCTTATCAGGAAATCCGCACAGCCGGCGTCAAAGTGAGTGGTCGCATTCGCGTTGCTTTTCGCGCGCAAGTGCCTAGCTTAGGCTATCAGCTTTATCGACTGGATTTCAGCGGCAAGGAAGAGCCGGCGCAACCGGCATCGGTCAAGGCAGGGAAGGATTTGCTGGAAAACGAGCTGGTACGGGTCACCTTCGACACAACCACCGGTTACATTGCTTCTTACTTTGATAAGAAAAACAATCGGGAATTGCTGCGCCGGCCCGCAGCCGTACCCATCGTTCTGAACGATTGGGATGACACCTGGGGCCACAAGATTGTAGCGTACGATCGGGAAGTGGGTCGCTTTAGCAGTGCTGTGGTCAACGTCATGGAGGAAGGCCCGGAGCGAGCCCGGCTGCAAGTCAAGTCCCACTATGGCAATTCATTCATCGTACAAGACTTTGCCCTGCATAGCGGCTCGGCGGCGCTGGACTGCAAAGTAACCGTCGATTGGCACGAGCTTGCTCGCGTTCTCAAGTTGGGCTTTCCCACGGTTCTTTCCGAGGGTAGGCTGACCTACTCGATTCCCTACGGCTTTATCGAGCGGGCTATGAATGGCGACGAAGAACCCGGGCAAACCTGGATCGACCTGAGCGGCTCTGACAGCCAAGGCACTTTTGGATTTGCCTTGCTGAATGACAGCAAATGCGGTTACAGCGCCAAGGACGGCGAGCTGCGCCTGACGGTTTTGCACAGCACCGCCTGGTCGCATCATAATCCTGCCGTGGTGAGCGAGAAGGACGGCTACCGGTATATGGAGCAAGGAATTCATGAATTCTCTTATCGGTTATTGCCGCACGAAGGCGATTGGAAAGCCGGCGACGTGGCGCGCAAGGCCGAGTCGTTCCTGAGTCGCCCTCAGGCTTTGGTCGCTGCCAGCCATTCCGGCAAGCTGCCGGCATCCGAGGCGCTGGTGAGCGTCTCTACGGAGAATGTCGCCGTGAGCGTGGCCAAGATGGCGGAAGACGGCAAGGCTTTGGTGCTGCGTTGCGTGGAGCTGTACGGGCAAGAAGCAAACGGAAAAATCCACGTCAAGCCGCTTGGCAAAGAGATCGATTTGAAGATGCGGCCTTGCGAGATCAAGACCTTTTGGGTGCCCATGGAGAAGGGCAAGCAGGTGAAAGTGGTGAATGCGTTGGAAGAGTAATTGTCTGCCTATTCTCCGAGGCTAAGCGGGCCATGCGGGAGATTTGTGCCTTCATCGAGACGCACCTGAACGGCGCAACCGAGGCGGGCGGATGACAGGCGATGGAGGCTCAACCGTCAATTCCGCCAACAAAGCGGCCCTTCACGCCGCGGTCAAGATGGCATCTCTAACCGCTTGTCTCGAATCAGCCCCAATTCTATTTCTTATTCACTCACGGCGCAGTCTTTCCCAATAGGGAGGTGAAAGATTGTGAACCGGAAAAAGCTATGCAATCGTGTATGCGAAAAAAGCAGATACTATTTTCTTTGGCGCTATTGGTAGCTTCGTCGCTTGTTTGCCTCCTGCTTGCCGAAGTTACCTTAAGACTATTTCTGCCCCAGCAGGAATCCATGCGTTGGTGCGAATACTCAGGAAAATATGGGCACGTACTCAAAAAGAGCTTTTCGCAAGACTATCACTTCCTCGGCAACGATTTTGTCATGCATGTTCACACCAATTCATTGGGTCACAGGTTTCGGGAATACAATCAGGCAGATTTTGCGAATGAGTCGGTCAAGAAGGTCTTGTTGCTGGGTGATTCGTTTATGTTCGGTCACGGCATAAACATGGAGGACCACCTCGCTACCCATTTGGAGAAGATGCTCAATGGGAACGGACATCGTTTCTCGATATTGAATGCCGGCGTCAGCGGTTGGGGTACGGTTCAGGAATTGACCTACGCTAAGGACCACTTGAAGCTATTTCAGCCCGACATCATCGTTCTTCTCTTCTGCGGCAACGATCCGGATGATGACAACAGGTTTTATTCGACTGTAGCAAATGGCCAGCATGGTGCTTTTGATTTTCCTGGGGAGATTTTTTTGAGAGATCACTCTCATCTCTACCGTTTCATCGTGAACAGATTCTATCTCTTGCTTTACAATAGGGTGTTGAAGGCAAAGGCAAAGCATAACAAGAATATCCTTATTGATAAGCAAAGCGGGAATGCAATCACGCCTGAGCAATGGCAAAGGACGCTGAGAGTCATTAGCGATTTTCATGCGGATTTCTTGAGTTTCAACAAGGAGGGCGTACTGCTCATTTTGACCACCGCGCCCTGGTACGCAGAGTATGCGGAGAAATTCAGATCCATCCACAACGGCCGAAATTTGCTTTTTGTCGACCTGTACGAGGAAACCGTCTCCTTGCCGCCGGATGAGCGCTGCCTGAATTTTGACGGTCACTGGAGCCCATGGATGCACCGTGCCGGCGCAAACAGGCTATCGGAGATCATTCTCTCGCTGCCCAATCATGGCCCACCGTTCCGAAATGCTTTATACCCGAAGCAAAATTAGACGATCTGTCAAAATTAATCAAACGGTATTATTCACATCATAGCCCGGTCCTTCTCAATACTCATCAACCATATCCACCTCTTTCACCTCGCCGTTTCGGTCCAGACGAATGGTTTTGATTTCGTAGGGACGAAAATCCAGCTCCACCCTTGTTTTCGGTTGTCGAAACTCGATGTTCGCAAAGGTGCGCATGCCGCTGCCCTCCTGCAAGCGCAGAACCAAGTTCTTGCGACTGTAGGATCGCTTGCAGGCGAGCAGCCGGATGTTATCCGGCTGCAGGGAAAACACTTCCAGACGAGCTTCAGAAGCCTGGCCCGAGGCCGCATTGACCGAGAAAAATTCCTTTTCCGCGCGGACCGGCAAATGCGCATAAGCGACAGGAGGTGCACCAAGCCAATCCGCCAAAGCCGGGATGCTGCGACGAACCGGCTCCATTTCTCCGACGGTCACTAAGAGACGAACGTCATGGATTCCTTGATCCATGTATTTTCTTGTTGGAGAGTCGCCGATAACAAATCCCTTCTCGTGGCAATAGGCGGCGCTGCGCAGCACCGAAAGACGAACCTCGCCATCGGCAAAATCGAATCCGTGCTGTCCGTTGTTCGCCACGGCCAGAGCCATTTCTTTACCTTTCAGCGTTCCCTGTACCATGAGCCAGCGGCCATGCACGTGCTCCTGCCGATTGGCCGCACGATAGATCGCCCCACCGGGCACTTCGCAAAGAACGTGGGGAGCATGAAACACCGTAGGGATTGACAATTTTAGTCGCTTTCGCTCTTCTCCCCAAAAGACCCGCATCCGGTATTCCAGTACCGGCCAAGCAACATAAGCGATTGTATGGATGATAATGCGGCTGCAATTGAAGCTAAAGACTGACTCGGCAATATTTCGAACCGGCCCTTGCTCGATCATCCGGTAGCTTCCGGATACCGGTTGAAAATGGCCGCAAATTTTGCGATAACTCCAGCGGTCCGTACCCCAGGAATCGCCCTCGTCATCGACCACAATGGGCTGAAAGAGCGACCCTGCGAGGCATTCCCTGCCGCTGCCGGCATCCAAGGATCGCACCAAGCCGTCCTGGGGATCGATTCTGAACGACAGCGCCGGCTTGGCGGTTACCATCTTTCTCTCACCAGCGACGACGTGCAGGCGAAAGCGCGCCATTCCTAACGCAGGGAGCTGCGATTGAAAGCAGACTTTGCGCCTCCAGCCGTTGAAAGGCAAAAGTGCTTCCGGCTGCTCCTCTTGGCTGGGAAGCTCCCGCCCCTCCGCGTCCAAGACCCGCAGATGCCAGACGCCGCTCCAGTACGGTCGATAGTCCAACATACATTCGACCTCGATTGGCAAGGGATGACTTGAGGGATTCGTGTTGATCACGGCAACGGGCAAGGTGGAATCAGGGAAACGGCCTTTGCCAAGGGCGATGGCCGCGCCGAGGCGCAACCGACGCGTCGTCTCGACCACCCGCCCGTAAATAGCCAGGGCATCCCGCTCGGCCGGCTCGATGCAGCTTCCCGGCAAGATGTCGTGGAAATCATTGAACAGATGATCGCGCCAGGCGTCCTCAAGCTCCTGAGCCGGATACTCCTGGTCGCACATCCACCACGAGACCGCACGCAAAGCCTCTGTTTGGACCAAACGCGCCAGGCTCTCTTGGGCCGCGCGCTTGACACGCGCCAAGGAAGTGTAGCAGCCGGTGAAGGATCGCTGCAGATCCCCATCGACGATGGGCGCGGTTTGTGACGCCTGCTGCAAGGACTGATACAGCCGGTCGGGGGTACTATGAATGATTTCGACGCGCTTTTCCTTCTTACAAAACGCATCAATTTTCTCCAAATCTTCGAGCGTGGCGCCGCCGCCATGGTCCCCCAAGCCCCAAAAGACCGGCACATCACGGCCGAGCTCAAGAGCCAATTCGATACCTTCCGTCAGGCGTTCTTCGATGTTATCCCGCTCAGTATGATAGAGACCGACCGGAATGCGCAAACCAATGATCTCGGAACCATCGACTCCCCGCCAGCGGTACAAGTCGGAAGGCAAGGGCAGCTCATGGGCCTGCGGACGCATGTGAATGTACATTCTAAAGCCGGCATGACGCAGGACTTGGGGTAGACCGCCGCTGTGACCAAATGAATCGAGATTGTAGGCAACTCTGGGGAAGACCTGAAAGTGACGCCGGAAAAATCTTCTCCCCTCGGCGATGTGGCGGATGATCGATTCGATAGCGGGCATATTGACGTCCGGCTGCAAATACCACCCGCCGCTGATAGCCCACCGGCCTTGCCGCACCAATTCCTGAATTTCGGCAAAGAGTGGCGGATCGTATTCCAGCACCCACTGGTATAGCAAGGACTCGTTATGGTTAAAGATCAGCTTATCATGCTTACGGAGAATCTCGGCAGCGGTGCGAAAGGTAGCCAAAGCCTCGGCGCAGCCTTCCTCCCATTGCCACTGCCATACCGGGTCTAAATGTGCATTGCAGATTAGGTGAACACAAGGCCGATTCATTTCCGTGTCCTCCCGTGGTTGGCGACAAATCGGGGTCTAAAGCCTTTTAGCTGCTACCCTCTGAAAACGCCGTGGTGTCAAAAGCAAAGACAGAAAAAT
>DYKH01000615.1 GCA_020722685.1 Caldithrix sp.
TCAGCACGGAAGTGCCCCAGCTCCTGGCTGGTTGTCTCCTGCGCGGTTCCAGCAGTGTAGCCAATTTCCTGAAGTTCACCCATCCGCTCCTGGGCATAGCTGTGCCGGAGCCCATGCCCCCCGTTGCTCCATCCCAAAGCCGATTTAGAGGCGGTCAGAAAAGACTGGCTCCAAGCTTGGCCAGCGCCGACGTCATAAAGTTTTTCATAGTGAACGCCACGGTCTGTGGCAGGCTGTGGGGTATCAAAACGCCGGTTTTCCAAGTGTCCGGCTAATGCTCGGGGAATCTCCACTTCACGTGTAAGCCCCCCTTTACCAATCACTGTGTAGGTCTGGGTATCATCACGACCTTCAAATTTTGACTCTAGCGCCGGGCGCTCATCAGCCGCCCGTTCCTCCACAGGGCGCAGGGTGTAAAGCTCGTGCGCTCGCAGCCCGGCTGAGTACGCAATCTCGGTTGCCAGGGCGTTTCTCTCACCCTGATGCTCAACGATTAAAGCGATTTGCTCGGGTGTGTATGCACGGGATTCGAGGCTTTCTTCAAGGCGTGTTTTGACAACAGGGATTCGTTCATCAGGGGCTAGTGCACCAGTGACATGCTGCATCATCGACTGCACAGCTTGCCTTTCCATGTTCAAAGCTGACTGGCCAACTTCGTTAGCTCGGGTGCCCAAGTAGGACACCATGCGTTCAAGGGTTAAGTCTTTGAGCGATTCACCGTTCCGAGCTAGCTCTGTCGCCACGTTTCTGAGCCCCTGCTCATAATTTCGAGCAGTCCCGACTGATTTTATGACTGTGCCTTGAAGTTGTTTCATCACAGCGGCGGCTTGTTTCACGCCCTGTTTTTCTGGGCTACTAAATCTTGCCATTCAGCCATCGCTGGACCGTCGAGCGGGACGCTTTCACACTGTTTTTTTTAAGCCAGATTTGAAGCTGAGCCAGAGATGCACCCGCGCTTTTCAGCGCCCGAATTCCATGCTCGAATTTATCAAGTTTTGAGCTGAAAAGACGCTTTTTCCTTCTGACTTCTTGAATCTTTTTAACTTCGGCAAGCTCACTCGCTGCGTCGAATTTTTCCATTTCTGCCACCTTTGTAAGAACACTTGAAAACATCATGTCTTCAATACGCTTGCGCGATTCGCCCCTTTTAGTTTTCACCAGGTCGGACTGTCCACCTTTATTCACTTGAGCTTTTTTTGAGCCGCTCTTGTGTTTCCAATTTTTAGCTCTTAGCCGCCTTTATATTCGGGCGCGGCTTTTCCACGTTCATTCTCTAGTTCCGCTAGGTCGGTTTTCTCGACAAACTTTCTAGCGTCGGCTCTAGGTGAGGTCTACTTTCTGAACCCTCACGATCAGTCCGCCCAAGCTGACGGCTGCTCTCAAATGCAAACATAAATCCGTGTTGACCTGAAGTCAACACGGATTTATGTTTTGTACCGCGCGCTTGTTGCGCGGTACGTGTTGCGCGATAAGGCTTAAAGCCGAACTGCGCAAGGGGCTTGGGGTGCCCCCCGCTATGTAAGGGTTTACCCTGACATAGCGGGGGGCGGCGGCGATTGAAAATGAGCGGCGATGACCTGGTGCGAGCGCAGCTAGGCACCAGGTCGAGCAATGCTCATTTTCACAAGCCATCGGCATTAAAGATTTTTCAGTACGCGGGTAACCACAAAATGCCGTT
>DYKH01000616.1 GCA_020722685.1 Caldithrix sp.
CCCGCGGCTGACGAAAGAAGGCATACAAGCTGCGCTTAACTTTGCACGCGAAGCCCTGCGCGCGGATGTCGTTTATCCCATTTCCGAGTCTGTATGAAAATACTCGCCGATGAAAGCGTGGCTAGCGAAATCGTCTTGCGATTAAGGCAGGATGGGCATGATGTCGGCTATGTGGCAGAAATGTCCCCAGGGATCATGGACGAGGAAGTTTTGGCATTGGCGGTTGAAGAAAACACCTTACTTTTGACCGCCGACAAGGATTTTGGCGAATTGATTTTCCGCCAGGGATATGTCAAACGCGGGATCGTCTTGTATCGCCTCGCTGGACTTCCTTCCCAGGAAAAAGCCGAGATTGTTTCTTTGGCGATTGCGAAACATGAAGATGAACTGCTTCAATCGTTCAGCGTGATCACAGAGAAGGCAGTTCGTATTCGGAGAGTTTGAGAAACGACCTGACAGGTTTCCTCCCATGCCCACCCCCTCCCTGCCTCCCCCGCATGGACTCTCGTCCGCCGCGGCGCGCAGGAAACCCGTCCAGGGCTACGCCGCGAAACAGTCCATGCCAACAGGATGAATGACGCATATAATAATCACACGGAGAACATCATCATGTCCGCGAAAGACATCTACCACGATACAGTCAGGAAAGCGCTCATCAAAAACGGTTGGAAGATCACCCACGACCCATTGGTCTTGAAGTGGGGTCCCAAAGACCTGTTCATAGACATGGGAGCGGAGCGCCTGCTGGCCGCTGAAAAAGCGGGGGAAAAGATCGCAGTGGAAGTCAAAAGTTTTGTCAGCCCTTCCGAAGTGGACGACTTGAAGAACGCGGTTGGGCAATATATTCTCTATCACGACATTCTCTCCCGCGTCGAGCCTGAGCGGATTTTGTACCTGGCGATTCGGGAAATTGTCTTCATGGAAATCTTTGAAGAACCGATTGGAAGCATTCTTTTGGAGAATGACCGTATTCGACTGATCGTATTCAACCCCGACACAGAGGAGGTTGTGAAATGGATACCTTAACTACCTATCGCAAGATCGTTCAAGACGCGCTTCAAAAATATGTTGACGTAAAATACGCCTACGGCGATATTCACAACGAAGCCTTATTTGACTCCAAAGCGGACAGATACATGGTTGTCTCCGTCGGCTGGGAGGGAATGAAGCGCGTGCATGGATCGCTAATCCATATTGACATCATCGAAGGCAAAGTATGGATTCAACGCGACGGCACGGAAGACGGCATTGCCAACGAACTGGTGGAAGGCGGGATTCCCAAAGAACACATCGTGCTTGGCTACAAGGAGCCTGAAATACGGAAGTACACCGATTTCGCGGTCACGTAACCATCGCCTGACGAGTACACCTCCCCCGCATGGACTCTCGTCCGCCGCGGCGCGCACATCGCCTATCCAGGTCTGCGTCGCGAAACATCACATGCCGATGGGATAGCATGAGTCAGAATATGGTTGAAACGAAAGGAAATTACCTATGAACGCAACCGATTTAGATTCCGAAAAATTGTTGAGACAGGTGATTACCAGCGTTGCTCAACTGCCTCCCAATGAATTACTGGTGGTGTATGAAACGATCAACGACCTCCACCACAAGGAAAATGAGAAGTCGTCCCTAACGGCGGCTGAGATTGTGGCGCGCGCTAAAGTTCGCGCG
>DYKH01000617.1 GCA_020722685.1 Caldithrix sp.
AGTTGGCGCAATGAATCCGCCTATCATCACCATTTTGGACGCACTTCATGGCGTCGACTGGAGCCTAGACATCCCCCAATACTTCTTTTTTACTGGCATCAGCGCCGCGGCTTTTCTCATCTCGGCCCTGACCTATGTCTTTGGTGACGAGCATTATCGGCCTATCGCCAAGCTTTCGCTGATCGTGGCCTTTACGGTGCTGGTAGCCGCCCCATTGAATCTAATCGCCGATCTGGGTCAACAAGGCCGCTTTTATTCGCTGTTTTATCACACGCACAGCACGTCGCCCATAAGCTGGGGCAGTTTCTTGCTGACCACCTATCCCTTGCTGATTGCTCTGGAGGGCATCTTCGCGTTTCGGGCGGGATTCGTCCGCAAAGCGCAGCAGGCTTCAGGCTGGAAGCAGAAGCTGTACGTCTGGCTGGCATTAGGCAAGAAAGAAGTGACGTCCCAAACCGAAAAGCGGGATCACAAAAGGAGCTACATTCTGGGCGCCATCGGCATCCCCTTCGCCATTGCTGTGCATGGCTATACCGGCTATATTTTAGGCGTGGTGCGGGCCCGGCCTCTGTGGCACACGCCCCTCATGCCCATCATTTTCCTGGTCTCTGCCATGGTGAGCGGTATCGCGTTCATGCTTATCCTCACCTGGATCATGGTGCGGGATGAAGATGGACGCGTTCCCTGGCAGCTCATCAACCGATTGGCTGTATTGCTGGGTTGGACCATTGTCACCGAACTCATCATCCGCCTCTTCTGGTACAGCATCGGCTTTTTCTATTCCTACGGCTCTTATCAGGACGTGATTCAGTTCCTATTCCGAGAACATTTCGTTGACACCGTGATCCTCGAGCTCCTCGTTGCCCTGGTGATTCCGGCTGTCATCATGCTCATTCCGGCGCTGCGACGCATCCGCCCCCTGGTAATCCTTGCCTCATTGGTAACTGTGGCGGGCGTATGGTTATTCCGCTGGAATCTCGTAATCGGGGGCCAGGAAATCCCCAAGACTGCGGCAGGCTTTCACCATTACAGTCCGGATTTCTGGGGCAGCAAGGGCGTAATGCAAGTTATTTCCAACTGGGCTTTCTGGCTTTTCCTGTTCATCATCTTTACCTGGTTTCTGCCCTGGCGCAGTCACGATGGAAGCTTGGCGGAAAATGAACCAGCCAGTGCAGAGTCTGCTACCGTCTTATCTGAAGGAGGTGCACAATGACGCTTAGTCGACGTGATTTTCTCAAAACCGTAGCCGCGGTCGGCTCCCTGACCGTTTTTGGCATGGGCTACGCCAGCACCCTGCGCGGGATTAGCAAAGGCTGGTGGGATGGAGATCATCCTCGAAATCGTCTGGCGGGCAATGAACCCAAACCTGAGTTCGTTGTAGACCGCGAGACGGGTGAGGTGCAAGTCAATCCTGATCAATATGTGGCAAACAGCGTTTGCGTGGGCTGCACCAGCTTGTGCGGCGTACGAGTGCGGGTGGACAAGAAGACGGGCAAGGTACTGCGCGTGACTGGCAACCCCTACCATATTCTTTCTGCTGATCCTTTCTTGGATTATCAAACACCCATCAAGGAAAGTTATAAATTACTCAGCGCTTACCATGATTATGGCATGAAGTATCGCTCCACGGCTTGCGGCCGCGGCAATGCGGTGCTGGATAAGCTCTATGACC
>DYKH01000618.1 GCA_020722685.1 Caldithrix sp.
CATCGACAAAGGATATGCCATCGTTCTTTGAGAGTTCATCTTAAGGAGAGAACGATGGGAGAAAGAAATAGAGGTAAGAAGCGGCCCTGCCGAGTCTGCCGCAAATGGTTTGTTCCCAATCCACGACTTGGCGACCGACAACAAACCTGTGGGTCGGAGGCATGCCAAAGGAAGTGGCATGCCCGGAAATGTGCCAAGTGGAACCGGAAGAACCGGGATTACTTCCAGGAGATTTATATTCGGAAACGGATCGAGGCTTGTGCGGCTAATAGTAAGGGTAGAGCCATTTCATCGAGCAGCGCCACAGATTTTTCCCACCGAACAGGCCCACCCGCAGCGTCTGTCCAGCCCTACTTTCCCCCTCCAGGTTTTCAAGAGGTGATCGGCATTCAACAGTTTATAATCATTGAGTATATCATTAAAGTTCTGACAAGAGGCATTCAAGAGGCGATATCCAAAAGCCGCAATAGCTGGTATGGGATTCCGCAATGATATGAAGAGGGTTGCGGCATGGCGGAGTCTGACAAGAATCTTATCCAAAGCGAGACGCTATCCATCCCGATTGAGCAGATCGGCGAGCGTTTTGCGCCGCTGCGGAAATGTCTCCGTCAGCATAAATGATCATAAGGAATTACGATGCCGGCATATATCCACAACAGAAAGGAAGTAGAGCAACAGATCGTTGTTATGAACAAGCAGGATGGCTGGTCGCTCCGGGCGCTGACGAGGCATTTTGGCATAAGCCGCAATATGGTTCGCCGCATCATCAGAAAGCATGAGAAACTGCGCGATCACGGCCCCGACATTCTTTTAGGGGGACGGCAGGTTCGACCCGAGAGACGCGGCAGCAAGCTTGATCCTTACGAGGGAAATATCAAGAGGCTTCTGGAAAAATACCCGCATATCACCGGAGAGAGGCTTTTCGAAGAGCTTCGCGTCGTCGGCTATGACGCCTTCGCCTATTTTAACGGCACTCCAGCCCAGTGCCTCTACGACAGCGAAAAGACCGTTGTCCTGCGCTGGGAGGCCGGTAAACCGGTGATCAATCCGGCTTTTGCCGACTTCAGCACCCATTACCGGATACGTCCTGTTATCTGCCAGCGCCGCCACCCTGAAACGAAAGGGAAGGTTGAACGTCCCTTCCAGTACGTGGAGGGCAATCTTCTGTCCGGCCGTGAGTTCCAGGATATCGAGGATCTCCGGGCTTGCGCCCGCTGGTGGATGAAAGAGAAAAGCGACATGCATCGGCATGAGACAACCGGTCGTCCTCCGGAGGCTGGTCTTAACCCGGGGGCGACGATCATTTTTTTGCAGTTTATCCATCCGGCAGGCGGGGCAAGACGGCATAGGTACATGACCGCCGGTCATTTATGAACATTAAGCTTCGCTTTCCGGGAAGGCAAAATTTTTCAATCGTCGTCAAAAACAAAGTTATAATAGCTGGTTATCTTATGTTGGATTCCAACATTGTTTTTGACGCGGCGCCTGGCTCTGTGGTTTTGCCAGGAAATTGCCGGTTTTCGCGCCTGTTTTCGTCAGGAGGCCGCGGGTAAAAATTGTCGTTCAGGGTTGCATGGCCTGTTTCAGCAGGTTGAACTCCGCCTCCAGCTTCGGCAGGAGCGCCCTGACGTCATCCATATTCCCGCCGCACTTTTTCTCCATGTCGAAA
>DYKH01000619.1 GCA_020722685.1 Caldithrix sp.
AACGCGCTACACCTCCGGGACCACACCCACCACGCGGCGCTATACCGGGCAAATCGAAGACGCCGCCATAGGCTTGTACTTTTACAACGCCCGCTACTACGACCCCGCCCTGGGCCGCTTCATCCAGGCGGATACGATGGTCCCCAGCCCGGCCAATCCGCAGAGTCTCAACCGGTATGCGTACACGCTCAATAATCCGCTCAGGTATGCGGATCCGACAGGACATCGTGAAGTACCCTACAGCGAAGGAGAAATCATCGACGAGTGGACCATTGGATCACAATATGCAGGAGAATGGTGTCAATGGTGTCCAAAATCCCCCGCGGATCCTGTGAAACTTCCCTTGAGTGGCATAGGAGTCTATGTCCAGGGTGGTGCAGGTTTTGATTTCTGCGTTGGTGCAAAAGCTGTTGATCAGGGATTTGTCATCTTAAATTGGGAGAGTTGGGAATTGAGTGTGGGTAATAGCTATGGAGCCTTAGCAGACGTCGGAACCCCTGAACTTTTCAATGCTGACGCCAGTGGAGGGCTTTTGTTGCTGAATGGGTGGTCATCCAATGCGAATCTGCTGGGTGACTCTTATAGCTTGGGAGCCAGCGCTGGAGTTGATGTTGGATTCCAGGCAGCAGTTGAAGGAGGAGTCAGTTATCCAGTAGAATGGAACCCCGATGCACGCAAATTTGAACCAGTGATCGATCCCAAATATGGTCGAACTCCAGTCATAGTGAATCTCGGTGTTGGTGCAGGTGTGGATGCTATGCCCAATGGCGTCGATGTTTCTGTCACTTCAGGGTATATGATTACTCGCAAGGTACTTACAGTGAGTTTGGGTGAGTTTATACGTTCCTTGCTCCTTCCGCCGTTGTAGCTTTGTTCTTGGGATGCTGGGCTGAGAGCTTGGGATATCATTGAGGGGAGAATGAACAATGAGCGCGATAAAGGGTTCCTGGCTATTAAAGATCTTTGTTGGATTGGGGATACTATGTTGTATGTGTTGTAAAACCACGACCCCAACCCCAATACCGGCAGAGTTGACAAACTTGACGCTCTGTAAAGGTCGTGATGTGGAGGGTGTTCCCATTGCTTTCCCCGATATAATACCCCCCACTGAGCAACAGATATGTATTTGCGGCGATTTGAAAGTTGATGAGGAAAGCTATTTGCAGGTGCTTTGGAATTATGAGAGAGAGGATCTGCAAAAGGATGTTGTCAAGTGGGGAAGTGGGCCTGTGACTAACTGTGTCATAAAGAATGATGGTTTCACTCCTGGCAATTATGGAGTAGTCATTTTCTACGGGCGAGCTCTTTTGGGAGTTATTGATTTTAATGTAAGAGAAAAGCCATAAGATTTAACACACGTTGTCCATGACGACCGATCCCGGTAGTTGTGCTTCAAGTCCCGAGGGCCTTTTCTCGGTACCTGGTGACTATTCCGCCTACCGCAGTAACGTTTCCCGCATCTGCCGCTAGGGATAGAATGATGGCGACTCTCTGCGGATACGACGCCGAAAACTGCCTGACCAGCGTGAGCGGGGCGACTAGCGCCAGCTTCACGTAAGATGGCAGCCTGTCCTGAGCGGAGAGAAGGAACGGCACCCTTGTCAAATCCGTGCTGAACGGCGTGACCACCGGCAACGTCGGTAACTCCCTTTGCCAGGCGCTTGCCG
>DYKH01000620.1 GCA_020722685.1 Caldithrix sp.
GCCGCCACGGTAATGACCTCATCGCCGGGATGCAGTTGACGTTCGCCAAGTTTAGACGATGTCAAAGCTGAAAGCGCCAGCAGGTTAGCCGACGAGCCAGAGTTGCATAGAATTGCGTGGCGGACGCCCAGAAAGCGGGCAAATTCCCTCTCAAACTGCTCAGCATAGCGACCTGTCGTCAGCCAGAAATCTAACGAAGCATCAACGAGATAAGCGATCTCTTCAGCATCGAACACGCGTCCAGAAACCGGAACCGGTGTTTTGCCGGGGATAAAAGGGTGACCGGCGAATGCCTCCTGGTAGTACTCGGCAACTAGGTCTAATATCTTCTGGCGAAGTTGCTCAGCGTGTGTTTGAGACATTCTCCGATTCCTGTTGCACCCAACGAATGGTTTCCCTCAAGCCATCTCGCAACAACCAGACCGGTTCCCAATCTAGAAGGCGGCGAGTGGCAGTCAGGTCAGCAACGCGCGCTTGCCCGCCAACTCGATCGGGCAAAGCACCGAATCGAGGCTTTGCCGGACTACCGGTCAATTCAAGAATCATGTCTACCACCTCGCGTATGGTTGTTCCTTGTCCGGAACCCAACTCGACGATATGTCCATCTACGTTGCTGCGAACCCCAAGTACGAGCAAGCCTCGCACGATGTCAAGCACATAAATAAAGTCACATGTGCGATTCCCGCTACTTAGTTTTGGGCTTTCGCCTGCCAGCAGGCATCGAATGACATAAGGAATCAATTTGTCCTGATCCTGGCCCGGACCATAGCCCATGAACAATCGGGCAACTACCACCGGCAAATCGTATAGTTCCGAAAACGTGCGGCTGTAAACGGTTGCTGCGAACTTGGCCGCGGCATAGGGAGACAAAGGAACGTCATCATTCGCTCGAGGCTCCTCTGCCGAACTGGCAACAACGACTCGTTGGCAATCTGATGCATTTGCAGCAAGTAATACATGGACTGTGCCTACTAAATTAGAGTACAGCATCGGTAATACAAGATCTATGTCTTGCCGAGCAGTAACCATTCCGGCCAGATGGTAGATAAGATGCGGCCGAACTTTAGCGACAAGCTGCCGAACAGCCTCTAAATCCGTCAAATCAGCCTGCCATAGCTTAATGCCCTTTGCGGTATGCCAAGCGAAGCTTGAACGGGATACTCCGTGAACTTCGGCACCGAGTCCAACAAGTACCCCACATAGATGTCGGCCGATGAAACCGGTAGCGCCGGTCACCAGCACCCGTTGGCCGCTGAATGCATTGCCGAATTCAGCCTGCCAGGAAATCACGATACCACTCGATGGTCTCGGTCAACCCCGTTTCCAGGGTATATTGGGGTTTCCACTCCAGCGTTTGATGTGCCTTCTCGGCATTGAGGTACTGGGAATGAATCTCACCCTTGGCCTCATTACGCACAACCGGCTCTAGATGCTCACAGTGCATCAATCGCTGCAGCAAAGATACCAATTCCAACACAGTAACGGCCCGTTCCGGGCTGAAGTTGAACGCCTGTCCCCGCACCTGGGGATCGTCCAACATCTCAGCCAGCAGCATGTAGGCTCGTATTACATCCTTCACATAGATATAATCGCGCACATAAGTGCCGTCGCTGCGGATCACCGGGCGCTCACCCTGCAAAAACGCCCGTATTGTTCCGG
>DYKH01000161.1 GCA_020722685.1 Caldithrix sp.
TGATACAACTCTCCAGGATGGATAGATAAATGGCATCGGAAGCACTCGTTCATGCCCTCGGGCAAGCTGTTCAAGTCTTGAGTTCTCAGGTGCGATCCGGGCGGGTGCAGATGGAATCGGCCATTGCTGATCTCATGTCCCGTTTCGTCAATTTGCATCAGCGTCTCGGTAATGCCGTCCAGGCATCACGAGGTGATAGTCAGGGCGGCTCCTCTCAGGACCTTGCCGCGTTATTTCAAAGCAGTGAAAAAGAGCTGTTGAGCGTGCTCAAACATATTGCGGCAGCGACTGCGCAGCATGAAGCACAGCAGGCCACTATTTCCGCCTTGTTGCAACAGGTTACCGTCCTGGAAACAATGGCCAGAGATGTGGGTGAAATAGCCTCTCAGACTACCCTGCTGGCACTAAATGCCGCCATCGAAGCCGCGCGTGCGGGGGAGCAGGGTCGTGGTTTTGCGGTGGTGGCCGATGAGGTTCGCAAGTTGTCCACGCGCTCCAAAGAAACCAGTCAGCAAATGGGTGAAAGTGTCAAGGATATTACCAGTTCCATCCGTGGAGTCGTCCAGCAGTCTGCCGCAGCCATTCAGCAAGAGCGCCAGTTTTTGGGTAATGCGGAGCGGTCCATTCGCGACGTTCTTCATCGTCTTCAGGATATGACCAGGCATTTGAGCGCTTCTGCAGAAACTTTGCAGCAGGAAGCAGAGGGGATCAGCACGGAAATGGATCAATTGCTGGTAGCACTGCAGTTTCAGGACCGGGTCAGCCAGACGCTGACGCATGTGGAAGAAGGGATGGAAGAGTTACCCGGTCATCTGCAATCTGACAGCGATCAGGGTCTGGAAAGCTGGCTTCAATCGCTGGTAAGCAAGTACACAACTTCGGAAGAACGCTCCATTCATCGCGGGGAAGCTGCTGAGTCTTCTTCGGCAGGGGATCAGGAAATCACCTTTTTTTAATGAGGATACTGTGCAATGGCAAAAACCGTATTGGTAGTTGATGACTCTGCTTCACTGCGCCAAGTGGTAGGCATTGCCCTTAAGGGCGCAGGTTATAACGTGATCGAGGCCTGCGACGGCGTGGATGGGCTTGCAAAACTGGCGGCGACGGAGAAGGTTCATCTCATCATCAGTGACGTGAATATGCCGAACATGGACGGTATTCAATTTGTGAAAACGCTTAAGCAAAAACCGGAGTACAAGTTTACCCCGGTGATCATGCTGACCACGGAAGCCGAAGAGGAAAAAAAGCGGGAAGGGCAGGCGGCAGGCGCCAAGGCCTGGGTGATCAAGCCATTTCAACCACAACAAATGCTGGCCGCCGTCAGTAAACTGATTTTGCCCTGATTATGAGTCTCGATATTCAACAGGAAGTTTGTGCCGGAAGACTGCAGATGCGTCTGTCTGGTGAACTGGATATTTATGCCGCTGCAGCTCTACGCGAATGCTTGCAAAAAGTTGTTTCGCAACACCATGAAATAGAAATGATTTTGGCTGATGTCAGTGAGGTGGATGGCGCCGGTTTACAGGTTTTGGTGGCAGCCAAAAATGAAGCATTGCGGCAAGGAGCCCGCTTATCTTTGAGTGACCATTCTGTTGCCGTCGTCAACGCTCTGCAGCTTTGTCGCCTGGACAGGTTTTTTGGTGATCCGCTTGTATTGACCAAGGAGATGCCTTAAATGATGGATCTGGATCCGCAGATGGCCGCAGCCCTTCAGACCTTTTTTGAGGAAAGTCGGGATCTGTTGCAGGAAATGGAAAGCGCACTGCTGTATATGGAGGAGCAGGGTGCAGATTTGGAGCGCATCAATGAGGTTTTTCGGGCGGCTCATACGATCAAGGGTTCTGCAGGTTTGTTCGGGCTTGAAGAAGTTGTGCGCTTTACGCATCGTCTGGAAAACCTCCTGGATCAGATTCGCTCTGGAACCAAGACCCTGACGCCCGCCAATATTACCCTGCTACTCTCTTGTGGTGATCATATCGGGGATTATCTGGATCGTCTGGTTTCTGCCGCGCCTTTGGATCAGCATTTTCTTTCCGAAGATTTAAGGCTTCTCGCGGAACTCCAGGCCGCATTGAGTACAAAGGAGCAGAGCCAGAACTTACCCATTTCCAAAGAGCATCATCTGCAGCATTTTGAGCATACAGAAGTTTCCTCACCGTCTGTCACGGAAATGCCGGCGGATGAAAAAGTCTCCACATCTGCCAATTGGCATATTTCTCTCCGGTTCGGGATAGATACCTTCCGCGACGGCATGGATCCCCTGTCATTTCTGCGCTATTTGCAGCAACTCGGCGATATTACGGGCTTGGTCACCCTGACGGATGCCTTGCCTGCATTACCGGAGATGGACGCAGAATCCTGCTATCTGGGTTTTGAGATTGCTTTTCGTAGTGTTGCGGATAAAGCCACCATATTGGATGTGTTTGATTTTGTCAAAGAAAGCAGCACGGTTCATGTATTGCCAGCACATGCTCAGATTGGCGCATACCTCAAAATGATTCAGGAGCTTCCGGAGGCGGATCAACATTTGGGTGAAATTCTGGTGGCGGTGGGATCATTGACTCCAGAAGAACTGCATCGCGCTTTGGCATTGCAGAAAAACACCGACCAGGCCGGGCAACATCAGCCATTGGGAGAAATTCTGGTGGACCAGAAAATGGTTCAGGAACCCGTGGTACAGGGTGCTCTGGAAAAGCAGCAACAGCAACGGGAGTCGCAAAGTGCGGAACGACAACTGTTGCGGGTGCGTGCCAGTGATCTGGATAAGCTGGTGGATCTGGTAGGAGAGCTGGTTATTGCCAGTGCCGCCAATCGGCTTTTTGCGGGTCAGGACGCCCTGGAAGCGCGTCTGGAAGCGGCCACGCAGGTTGCCCGCCTGGTTGAGGAGATTCGTGACGGGGCTTTGCGTTTACGCATGATTGATGTATCGGAATTGTTTCAGCGCTTTCCTCGGGTCGTTCGCGATACTGCCCGCACGTTGGGCAAGGATATCCGTCTGGAAATGCACGGCGAAGGCACCGAGCTGGATAAGAGTATGGCCGAGAAAATTGCGGACCCGTTGATGCACCTGGTGCGCAATGCCATGGATCATGGTATTGAAGCTGCCGAGCAGCGTCTGCAGGTCGGTAAACCCGCTCAAGGTTGTATTGCTTTGCATGCTCGTCATGATTCGGGAGGCATTGTCATTGAAGTGAGTGACGACGGAGCTGGCCTGAATCGTGAAAAAATCCAGAGGAAGGCGCTGGAAAAGGGTTTGATTAGCGCCGATCAGGTCCTCAGCGATCAGGAAATATACGCCCTGATATTTGCGCCGGGATTCTCTACGGCCGATACAATCAGTGATATTTCCGGTCGTGGCGTGGGCATGGATGTGGTTCGGCAAAATATTGAATCCGTGCGTGGCCGCATTGAAATCCATTCAGTCCCCGGCCGGGGGAGCACCATGCGGATTCATCTGCCTCTGACCCTTTCTATTATTGATGGTTTTCTCGTGCGACTGGCTCAGGATACCTATGTGATTCCCTCCGAGTCCGTCGAAGAATGTCTGGAATATCCAAAAGTGCAGGGTACGGTGGGGTACATGGAATTACGCGATCAGCCTTTACCGCTTCTGGATCTGAATGCGGTGTTCAACAAGCGCGCTACCGACGAAAGTCGTCGTAATGTGGTGGTTGTCAGGCATGGTCTTGAGCGCATCGGGATGGTGGTCAGTGGCATTTTAGGCAGCCAGCAAACGGTCATTAAACCGCTGGGTAAATTGTTTGAACAAGTACCGGGTATCGCTTCCGCTACCATTCTGGGTAATGGCGATGTCGCCCCGATACTGGATATACCTACTTTAATTCAACGGCACTATGCCATCAGCGCGAAGTCCGCGCATTCATTCATTCACTAAAAGGGGATAAACATGTTTGGGAATATGCGTATCGGACTGCGCCTGGGCCTGGCCTTCGCGCTGATTGTTGTGTTGCTGATCATCGTGGGTGCTACGGGTTGGTGGGGAGCCGGAAGATTACAGAAGGATCTGGAAACCGCTACGGGAAGGGTTTCGGACAACATTCATAAAGTCGATTCCATGATGCTGGCCACAGCCAAATTGAAAACCGCGTTTGCTTTTAGTTATGGGCTGCCCGGTCAGGCCAAACAGACTGCACAAACTTTGTCAGCGGGTAGTGCCAAAATTTATCCATATTATGACTTTCTGAAGAGCAATTTGATAGATCCAAAAGCCAAAATTGTGCTGCCGGAATCCAAAGCGGCATTCACCCGTTTCATGAGCTCCTCACAACAATATTTGAGTATGCTGGCAGCGATTGCCCCTGATGCCAAAAATGCGGCGGCACAAGTACAGGCAGCGAATCAGTATTATCAAAACACCACTTTACCAGCCGAAAATCATTTACATGCAGTTAATGAGCAACTTCGGGAAAACGCCCTATCGACGATGGCAGCCCTCAAAAAACAGGGCGCCAGTGATGTCACTTTGGTGATTGATGCTATTGTCATTATTTCCCTCGTTTCCATTATTCTGGGAATATTGATTGCGTGGGCGTTGTCCCGTTCCATTACCCGCCCTTTGGCCGAGGCGGTCAGTATATCCGAGCGGGTTGCGGATGGTGATCTGAGTCTGCAGGTAGTTGCACGTACCCGTGATGAAACGGGCAGATTGATCGCCGCTATGGCGCAGATGATCGAGAAGTGGAACCAGACCATCGGCGAGGTACGCAGTGCTGCTGATAATTTGTCCAGTGCTTCCGAAGAAGTCAGTGCAACTTCCCAATCCCTGTCGCAAGCCGCTTCAGAACAGGCTGCGAGCGTCGAGGAAACCTCGGCAACCCTGGAAGAGGCAGCGGCATCCATCAAACAAAATGCAGAAAACGCCCGCATTACCGATGATATTGCTACGGGTGCCGCCAAAGAAGCCCAGCTCGGTGGACAGGCGGTGGCTGACACGGTGCAGGCCATGAAAAATATTGCCGAGAAAATCGGCATCATTGACGATATTGCTTATCAGACCAATATGTTGGCACTGAATGCCGCCATCGAAGCGGCGCGGGCGGGTGAGCACGGCAAAGGATTTGCCGTAGTCGCCGCAGAGGTGCGCAAGTTGGCCGAGCGCAGTCAGGTCGCCGCACAGGAAATCGGTACTTTGGCCAGCAGTAGTGTCAAAGTGGCTGAACAGGCGGGTAACGCGCTGATTGCATTGGTGCCAGCTATTGGTAAAACTTCGGATTTGGTGCAGGAAATCAATGCCGCTTCCAACGAACAGGCCACCGGCATTGACCAGATTAATGTGGCCGTGGGGCAGCTCAATCAGGTCACCCAGCAAAATGCTTCAGCATCTGAAGAGCTGGCGGCTACTGCCGAAGAAATGAGTGGGCAGGCGGAGCAATTACAACAACTGATGGCGGCTTTCCGTTTGCAGTCCGGAGCGGCCGCAGTCGCTTCCAGGCAGGGACATACTGCGGGTAAAGGGAAAGGTGCTGCTGTAGCCCATCTGAAAAATGCCCACGCAGAATCATCGGTGAGCGGCACCGACAGTCACGAATTTGTCCGATTCTGAGGAGCCTGTCATGGAAATGCTAGCAGCCCAAGAGTCGTCCACATCGCCGCGTTCATGGGCCGGTCAGTACCTGATTGTCCAGCTTCAAGGTGAAGCCTTCGGGCTGGAAATATCTGCTGTCCGGGAGATTATTGCCTACATTGTTCCAACCCAGATTCCGATGATGCCTGATTTTGTGGTAGGGGTGATCAATTTACGGGGGCAGGTAGTGCCGGTGATTGATATGGCCCGACGCTTCGGGCGTCCGGCCACGCAAATTCATAAACGGAGTTGTATCATCATTATTGACCTGCAAGACGGACATTCCCGACAACGACTCGGAGTGGTGGTGGACGCGGTGAATGAGGTATTGGAATTCGGCGCCGAGCAAATTGAAGCGGCTCCCCAATTCGGCGCGGGTTTACGGACGGAATTCATCCGGGGTATGGGAAAAACAAACGGAGCTTTCATGATCCTGCTGGAAATTGATAAGGTGCTTTCCATGGAGGAAATGTCAGCGTTATCGGCGATTGCAGCTACCACGGCTGAGTCTGGTTCTGCGGAACCAGGGGTCTGAAAATGCCTGCATCCCCTCATGAATTGCGCATGACTCTGCCTGAATACCAGCGTATTCAGGCATTTCTTTCTCGTGAGGCGGGAATTTCATTGGGACCGGCCAAGCAAACATTGGTGATGGGTCGTTTGGGCAAACGCCTGCGTGCCACCAACTGCCCCAGTTATGATGCCTATTTGCGCCTGCTTGATCAGGATGCTGAAGAGCGTCAACGCGCCATTGATTTGCTGACCACCAACGAAACCTATTTTTTCCGTGAGCCTAAACATTTCGCTTTTTTGGCAGAACAGGCCATACCCGCCTGGAATAATCAGGAATCGATCAGAATTTGGAGTGCTGCCAGTTCATCTGGTGAAGAGGCTTATAGTATTGCCATGGTTCTTGCCGAAAGGCGTGCCAAAAGTTGGGAAATTTTCGGCTCCGATTTGAGTACCAAAGTATTGTCAATTGCTGAAAAAGCCATTTATCCCATGACGCGGGCGGAAAAAATTCCTAAACCTTACTTGAAGCGTTACTGTTTGCGTGGAATAGGTAAGCAGGAAGGTTTTTTTTCAGTGGTCCCGGAAATTCGACGTTTCGTGAAGTTTTCACAAATCAATCTAAATAGTACATTGCCGAAAGTTGGCGACTTCGATATGATTTTTTTACGCAATGTATTGATATACTTTGAAGTGCCGGAGAAAAAATCAATTTGTCAACGTTTGTTGCAGCAATTGCGTCCCGGTGGTTTTTTTCTGGTGGGACATTCGGAAAGTCTCAATGGAATTGTAGAAGGTTTGCAGTTGATCCAGCCGGCTATATACAGGAAGGAATAAATTGTTATGGCGATCATGGAGATTTTTCTCCAGCCGGGAGACTGGTATTTCGGTGATAAAGATACCCGTATAAGAACGCTGTTGGGCTCCTGTATTGCCATCACTATCTGGCATCCGCGACTTCTGGTGGGCGGTATGTGCCATTTTCTTTTACCCGGAAGAGGGACTTGTACCCCACCCGTGGGTCTCGACGGTCGCTATGGGGATGAGGCCATTGCCGCCCTGATGCAGGAGGTACGGAGGCAGCGCACCCACCCCAGTGAGTATGTCTGCAAGATTTTTGGTGGGGGCAATATGTTTCAATCTCTGGCAGCGCGGAGCGCTCTCCGGGGGCCACCGGGGACAGCTTCCAGGAATCCGGATTGCAGCGATGTACCCTGCAAAAATGTCAGGGCCGCCAAAACTCTGGCTACTCAGGCGGGTTTTCATGTAACGGCTGCGCATTTGGGCGGGCACGGACATCGTAATGTGTATTTTGAAATATGGACGGGCGATGTTTATATGAAATTTAGCGGGCATGGGGCATTCGTGCAAAAGACGGATTAAAAACTTTTTCAGAGTGGATATGACCAAAAAAATACAGGTTTTTATTGTGGATGACTCGGCGGTTGTCCGCCAGGTTCTCCAGGCCGCATTAAGTCAGGATCCGGATATTGCCATTTTGGCGACCGCCCAGGATCCGCTGTTTGCCTGGGATCGCATGCAGCGGCAATGGCCGGATGTGGTGATTTTGGATATTGAAATGCCGCGTATGGATGGTGTGACTTTTCTGCGTAAAATCATGCAAGAACATCCCTTGCCGGTGATTATCTGTTCCACTCTCGCGGAATCGGGGGCACAGATTACTTTGGATGCTCTGGCTGCCGGGGCGGTGCAGATTATCCAGAAACCACAAACTGGACTAAAAGACTTTTTGCAAAAAGACGCACCGGAAATCATCCGGGCCGTGAAAGCTGCGGCACGCGCCAATTTGCGGAATATACGCTCTTCACGCTCCCCATCTCCTGATGCAGCCATTGCGCCACCGGTTTCTGCGGATCTGCTCTTACAAAAAAGTACGGAAAAAGTCATTGCGGTAGGAACCAGTACGGGCGGCACCCAGGCGCTGGAAGTTTTGTTGCGCGCCTTGCCGGTAACCGTGCCGGGCATTGTGGTGGTACAGCACATGCCGGAAAAGTTTACGGCGGCTTTTGCTGCACGACTGAATACGATCAGCGCCCTCGAAGTACGCGAAGCCCGGGATGGAGATCGGGTCCTGCCGGGGCGCGCCCTGATTGCTCCGGGCGGAAAGCACATGCGCCTGATCCGAAGTGGTGCACAATTTGCCGTTCAGGTTTTTGATGGACCTTTGGTCAAACATCATCGGCCTTCAGTGGACGTGCTGTTTCGTTCGGTGGCTCAGGTGGCTGGCCGCAATGCCTGGGGCGTGATCATGACCGGAATGGGAGATGACGGTGCCCAGGGATTGCTGGAGATGCATCAGGCGGGAGCCCGTACCATTGCCCAGGATGAATCCAGTTGCGTGGTTTTTGGGATGCCCAAGGAAGCGATAAAACTCGGTGGGGTCGATGAAGTGGTAGCCCTGACCCATATTGCCAGCCACCTGCCGCGATCCATAGAGGGGGCACGCTGATGATGACAACTTCTCAGGGCTTGGCTGATGAAGATTTCGTCATGCCGGAAGCGTTGAAAAAGCTCATACTGATGTCGCGGCGCATTCAAAAACGGCAGCGTATTTTTATCCTGTCAATTTTGCTGGTTTTTTCGAGTCTGGTTGGCCTGACGATTTTCAGCATAGGGAGCTGGCAGCAGCACTTGCTGGATCTTTCCCGGTTACGCACACAGGAGGCAGCCACGCGTCTGGCCGAAAGCTTTTCCAGCAATCTCGCTGCCATGATTCAGATCCATATGCATGATTTGCAGTTTATGACGAGTTTGCCGCCCGGGGAGCTGAGCCCCGAACTGCTGCGTCGCTTTGACCTTATGCATCCCTGGCTTGCCGGAGTGTCCTGCCGTTCGGGTGATGCTTCGCATAAATCCCTGCCGGCAGTGGACTATCCGCTGGATTTCAATAACTTGCCATCAGATGGCGTGAATACCTGGAAAGGCGGAGTAAACCGCCCCTTTGTGGACAAGAAGGGGCTGCTGCATATTCCTCTGCGTCTATTTGCGTTATCTGTGCAGCCATCCGGCAGACATTTTTATAGAGCTTGCCAGGCGGACTTGTCTTTTGGCAATCAACATGCCAGTGCCAGCCCGGAGCATGGGCACATGTTGCTGCTTCTGGACGGGCGACACCATGTCCTCGCTCAATGGATGCATGGTCACTGGCAACAGGCAGGCGATATTCCTGAGGCTTGGACCGCCCATCTGGAGATTCCGGTTCGCGGTACACCGTGGACCATGCAGGCGCGCTGGAATCCCCAACCGCTCCCTGATCTCCAGTCTTTACTGGATCGTCTGGATATCTGGGCAGTATTGCTAGTTGCTGCTGAATCTGTCCTGGCTTTGGTCGCCTTGATCTGGATGTATCGGCGTTTTGTGGAAAGCCGTTATCAGCGGGCGCATCAAGCCTTACATGAAATGGTCAATGAGGCGCAAGATCTTAATGAAATATATCAGGGCCTGGTGCAGCTCAGTGTGTTAGGTACAGGGGCGTTAGCCGCCTATGTGGCGGTACCTGATGAAAAACAGGGTATTTTACCCGTGGTGGCGGCTTCGGCCCGTAAACCTGGGCTTGCCGGGGTTCTCCAGCAACTGCCTCTGAGTCTTGATCCGGAGAATTTACCTTGGGGGCAACTCCTGCCCTCTCTCGCGTATCGTCTGCAATGCCGGGTGACTCCGCGAACCCCTCATATTTCCGGGATGATGGCCAGGGCGATAGCTTTTTATCCGCAATTGCGGGGTTTTCGGGAGGTTATTGCCTGGCCGGTCATGGCCGAAAATGTGCCTTTTCCGGTGGCTATTTTTGTGCTGGAAATAACCCGTCTGACCCGCTGGTTTTTTGGCCGAAGTTTAATTGCGCATTGGGAATCCTTGTTGCACGATCTCGAACGCTACCAGGAAAAAATGCAAGTACTTAAAGAGAAGGAGCGCCTGCTGCAGACGGATCCGTTAACCGGATTACCAAACCGCTCCCATTTCACGACACTCGTTACGAAGAGGCTGAACACTGTCAGTGAAGCGCAGCCATTATTTGGTCTGGCCTTGCTGGATTTGGATTTGTTCAATGAAATCAATACGTCTTTCAGTTCCCAGGAAGCCGATCAATGTTTACAGGAAATTGCGCGTCAATTGCAGGGAGTGCTGCCCCAAACTGATGATATCCTGGCGCGTGTCGGTGGCGATGAGTTCGGTCTTTTCATTAAATTGGACGAGGCAGATCACGCTATTTCAATCGGAGAAGAGATTCTGAAAGCTGTTCAGAATTCGGCGCGCAAAGTGTTGGATTCCGCGTTGTCTACCTCTATTGGCTGGGCGATGTTTCCGGCTGATGGACCGGATGTTTATACGCTGATAGCCCAGGCCGATGAAGCATTGGCTGAAGCCAAGTGCCAGGGCGGAAATATGTTTAAGTTTTACGGAGGCGAAGTCGCCCGCCGTGCGAAGCAACGGCTGTGGGTACGACGGGATTTTCCAGGCGCTTTGCAGAGAGGGGATATTCGTTTTTTCCTGCAGCCCAAAGCCGATATGCTGGAGGGTCGTTTGACGGGCGTGGAAATGTTGGCGCGCTGGTGTCCAGCGCATGCTCACTGGATTGGACCCGGCAAATTTATGCCTTATGTCGAAGAAAATGCCCACCTGGTTAGACTGTTAGGCCGCTGGGCGCTGGAAGAAGCAGGGCGTTTACGCGCGCGCATGCGCTCAGAAGGACTTGAATTGCAGATTTCCCTGAATATTGGTGCCAAACATTTCCTTGATCCTGCATTTATGCAGGATATTGAACAGTTGTGTCCTGATGGTAATGGTTTCACCTTGGAAATTACCGAAACGGCTTCTGTTATCGGGCGTAAATCTGCGCGCCCAGTTATGGAATGGTGCCAAATTCGCGGATTCAAGTTATCCATGGATGATTTTGGGACCGGATATTCTTCACTGCTTTCTGTTGCCCGTTTGCGCTTCAATGAGTTGAAGCT
>DYKH01000621.1 GCA_020722685.1 Caldithrix sp.
TACACCTGGACGCGGGTGGAGAATCCGACGGATAAAGACCTAAATGATGTAGCCTTCCTCTCGCCGGACAATGGCTGGGCTGCCGGTGAAGGCGGCCTGATTTTGCACTGGGACGGGAGTGCGTGGTCGGTGGTTAGAGATTATCAATCACCCCTTCCAGGCAGTGGAAATTTTCTGATTTGGAGCGCAATTACGTTTTCGGGCCCGGATGATGGATGGGTTGTGGGATATGAATCATCAGAAGGCGGTGGTGTGGGGTATGTCATGCACTGGAACGGCGTAGTATGGGAAGAGCCTCCAGGAGTGCCGGCACCTTACGATTATTATTCTTCTCCCCCCTTTCTCTTCGATGTGGTGGCGTTTTCACCGCAAGATGCTTGGGCAGTGGGAGAGGCCCTTCGGGGTGGTTTGACGCTTCACTGGGATGGAGTTCTCTGGCAAACGGTTTCCAATCCTATCACCTCGTTAGATTTCGGAAGGTGTTGGTTACTCTTCATCAGTGCCCTCTCAAATAACGACGTTTGGATAACCGGATGGTATGAAGGTGCTGGGAACAAGAGGGACGGGGTTGTCATACATTGGAATGGTGGAGAGTGGACTGAAATGCGATTGTTCGAGGCCGGGTGGACAAACACAATCTTGATGGTCTCGCAAGACGACGGATGGGTCGGCGGCGATGAGTTATTTCACTGGAATGGACACGGATGGGAAAAAGTGGTTAGGCCAACGATCAGGAACAGGATAGTGGACATAGAGAGAAGTCCCAATGGAGAAATTTGGGCATTGACCGAATATGGGGCCTTTCTGCACCTGGAAGTCTCAGAGTAGGGGGTGATGGAATGAACGAGCATCAAAAACTACGGTTGCTACGCTTCTTGCTTCTTGGCACACTCTTGGCAGTGACCCTTATTGTTCCCGTTCCAGGACTTTCTTCTGATAGCGCTCAGCAGGTGGCGGCTTTCTTGCAAGCCCCTTATTATGGCTCAACGTCAGTGTCTTCCATTTTCGACCATGATGGGAATGGGGGCAGGATATTGGCCCTTACTGGGGCTGTTGCAGAAGCCAATAGTTGCCCTTGCCCCGATGCCCCGCCTGGAGGTTGTGTCGATCCAACATTCACGTTGGGATATTACAGTTGCGATATCCACGGATACTTGTACTACGATAACCATACGGGGATTGATTACCGCCTCCGTTACGCTTATGTCCGCGCAGCAAGCCCCGGTGATGTTGTCTTGGCTGGATGGGACAACCCAGCGGTGCATGGCGGATCACCGGCTGCAAGACTGGGGCTACACGTCCACCTGCACCATGACAATGGCTATGACACCTTCTACGGCCATATGAGTGTTCTGCGGGTTCATACCGGTGAGCAAGGCATCTGTGAGGCGGGAGAGTTCAGTTGTATCCTTGGTATCAGCGGCAACACGGGCTGGTCATCTGGCCCGCACCTCCACTTTGAGGTGCAAAACACTAACAGGACACCGGTAGATCCCTACGGCCCAGATCGCAACCCCGATCACAAACTCTGGATTGAGCTGCCCTCCATCGAGCCGCACGTCATCTACACCTCCGGGAGCCGTCCGCTCACTGCCCCACCCATCAACGAGAACGAGCCGGGCGCATTCACGGTGGACGACGGCGATACCGGCTTTG
>DYKH01000622.1 GCA_020722685.1 Caldithrix sp.
TGAAAGGAAAGGGATTCAACATTTCCTCTCACTCTACGATCTCCAACCACAAGTGCAAATTCAAGAGCGAGGAGGAGGAAGGAGCGGCTCGCAATAAGGCAGTTTTAGAGCAGTTGAAGGTTTTTCGCAGCAAACTGCCAGTCCTGCTGGGGCGGCTTTCCAAGATCTCGGACCCGAGAAATCCCAAGAAGACGAAGCACAAGCTCACGGTCCTCCTGATCTACGGAATCCTTGTGTTTGTATTGCAGATGAGTTCCTCTCGCGAGGCGACCAGGGAGATGAGCCGCCCGACGTTCTGGGAGAACCTTAAATCTGTCTTTCCGGAACTGGAAGACGTGCCCCATCATGACACCCTCAAACGTCTTCTGGAGCAGATTGATGTCGAGCAGATCGAGAGCACACAGATAGAGTTGATTCGGGAATGGATAAGAAAGAAGAAGTTCCGTCGCTACTTGATAAATGGCTGCTACCCTATCGCCATGGATGGAACGCAGAAGCTCGCTCGCGACTGGCTTTGGGACGAGGAGTGCTTGCAGCGAACGGTAAGCTCGGGGGAAACCTCAAAGCCTCAGTACTATGTTTACGTTCTACAGACCAACCTGGCATTTCAAGGCGGGATGAGCATTCCTTTGATGAGCGAGTTTCTGAGCTACCCGCAAGACGGTTCCGCTACCACCAAGCAGGACTGTGAGCTCAAGGCATTCCATCGGCTGGCCAAACGCATCAAAGAGGCGTTTCCCGCCTTGCGGATCATCGTCGTTCTGGATGGGCTTTACCCCAATGGCCCTGTGATGGAGCGCTGCCGCGAATACAAATGGCAGTACATGATCGTTTTACAAGACAAATCCCTGTCGAGCGTACAGGGCGAGTTCGAAGCCATAAGCGAGTTGGAGTCCACGTACCGGCATATCCATATATGGGGCAACAGAAGGCAGAAGTTCAGATGGGCAAACGATATCGAGTACTGCTTTGGTAAGAATGGGAAGAAGACGGAGATCCTCCATGTGGTCGAATGCATGGAGACCTGGCAGGAGATCGAGAAAGGCGGCACGCAAGTCGTTGAGAAAAGTGGGCGTCATCTGTGGATATCCAGTGAGCCCCTCGACAAGTGGAACTTGCACGAGCGATGCAACCTGGGCGCACGCTCCCGCTGGACCATCGAGACTGGCTTTCTGGTGGAAAAACATCATGGCTATCAGTACGAGCACTGTTTCTCGTACGACTGGAACGTCATGAAGGGCTACCATTACCTAATGCAGCTGGGCCACATGTTCAATGTCATGGCTCGATACTCGGAGAGGCTGGCCAAGATCGTCAAAGATACAGGCATCAGAGGCTTGATCCGCTTCGTTCGCGAAACCATAGCCAGTCCATGGCTGGATCGAGCATGGATCAGGAAACAGCTCACTGCGCCATTTCAACTTCGCTTGGTATAGGAAAGATCGAATCATCGGCAGGGCGCAAGATCCCGCAGCCTAAAGGGAAAAGGGGGTCCCTTGCCCAGTCTGGCAGAAAAACCCCCGGTGTTGAAGCATTGGCGATACTGAGGCCCGGCATTCCACGTGGAAAGTGATCTCCTGGAAGGTTTGACTGCCCAAGAGAGCACCGAAAACGGTCGCCACAACCTCGGTTTTTGATTCATGCGTCAGCACTG
>DYKH01000623.1 GCA_020722685.1 Caldithrix sp.
GGCGCTCCCTGTATATTCTCAATGGTACGGTTCGCGCACTGGGCGCTGGAACCTACTTCCGTAAATGATTGATTATAAAGGAAAAAGCCTGACACGAGCAACAGCGCGAGTGCAGCCGCACTCGCGGGCACGGGGATGCGAGGTACAGAGGAGATGAACTCTTTCACATAGTCCAGAACGGAATGAGACTTTGCTGCTTCGAGCCTAATGTTGAGCTGGGCGAGGAAATCAGGGGGAGGCGATACGGAATCGAGGCTTCTGAGAGCTTGAACGGCAAGGCTGTAAGAGCGGAATTCTTCACCACATGTGGGGCAATTGCGGAGGTGCAAGTGAAAGTCTTTTTCGACGGCGTCATCTGCAAGACCATCGTAAACTTCCAGGAACAGATTGCTCGCATCCTTACATTGCTTCATGGCAAGACCTTCTTCAATTTTTCTTTCACGACCATCCGCGCTCTATGGAGGCGTGATTTGGTGGTCCCTTCGGGAAGATTCAATATTTGGGCGATTTCCTCATAGGAAAACCCTTCGATGTCCCGGAGAATAACGATCTCTTTGTGATCGGGTTCCAGCTCATCGATAGCGTCTTGGACGATCTTCTGCACCTGCTTGCCGGCAAGCATAGCCTCGGGATTGGAAGACTGATCCGGAAGATCTCGCTGAAGGGATTCTCTGTCGTCTTCACTGTCCGATCGCCCTCTATTCGCGAAAAAACCTCGCCGTTTTAAGTACTTGAACCTGTTCTTACCTCGATTGGAGGCAATTTGGAACAACCACGTGGAAAATTTGGAGTCTCCTCGAAATTTTTTCAGATTCTGATACGCAGCAACAAATATGTCCTGGGCCAAGTCATTAGCTTCCTCGGCGTCGCCTACAAAACGGTAAGCCAAGTTGTAGATTTTCTTATAGTATTTCTTGACGAGCACATCGTACGCTTCTCGGCTGCCGCGCACGCATCGACGCACCAGTTCGCTCTCTTCGTCATTCTCGGCCCCATGAGCTGAGAACATCAGCAAGTTCACGATAATCAGACAAAAAAAGTTGAAATATGTTTCAGGGGAAGCCACCACGAGAAAGATTTTTTTCTCCGCAGACAATCTCTCCGAAAATAGAAGAAAAAAGGGTCCGAAGTCAAGTGCCAAGGTGCAACCATACCGCACTTTGCCCGCGTACGGACCAAAGCCCCCGAACTCGTTGGACTTCCCGTTAGCAGAAGTCTGCACTTTCGTCAAAGTGTCTTTTGAGCCGGCAACTATGGTCAAGTGTTTGTGCCGGAATAGGTCTTGCCGGCCGTTGCCGACCCGATGCCGGGAGGGTTTCGCGGAACCCGATAAGGGAATTTTGTTGACCGCGGGAGCGGGAACACTTCCGGGGCTTGAATTATTCGCTCCAAAGTTGTTAAATCGTATTTTCGCACGCGCCTACCCCGGTCCCGCGGCTGTCACGGAGTTTGGCGAGCGGGCGTATGGGCGGCGCTCGCTGCGCGCGGCTGATGACGGGGCCGCTTTCCGAAACTGTCGCGACGCGGTTGCCAGGCGCCGGGGCTGCTTTGGGAGGAGATAATGGAGTTTTCCAGGAGAGTGATCGACACACCGCCGTACCTGTTTCACCGTATCGATGAGACGCGCAAGGCCGCACAGGAAAAGGGCATAGAC
>DYKH01000624.1 GCA_020722685.1 Caldithrix sp.
TCTGCCGGGGAATATGTGCGCGGCGCACACCACACAAATAGCATCGAAAGCATATGGGCGTTGGTCAAGCGCGGACATTATGGAACCTACCATTATTGGAGCAGGAAACACTTGCAACGTTACCTTGATGAGTTTACTTTCCGTCTGAACACAAGGGAGCTTTCGGCTAAAGACCGCATAGACGCGCTGTTGGGTTGCGGGATGAATACTCGTCTCACCAGAAAGGAGCTTGTAGCATGAACCAACTGGCTGCACTGGATGAAATGCTCGGCATCACAGAATCACCCTATTTGCCAAAATCCCGAGCTTTGCCGTTCGTGAAATGGGCTGGCGGCAAGCGTTCTATCATCCCGCAAATAAGCGCCCATCTGCCAGAAACTTTCAAGGACTTTTACGAGCCGTTCCTCGGCGGGGGTGCGGTGTTTTTTGCGCTTGAAAGCCGCATCAAACACAGGGCGTATTTATCGGATGTGAACCGGGAGTTGATGCTCACCTATAAAGTGGTTCAAACTGACTGCGAAAACCTCATAAAAGCGTTGCAGGCACACAAGAAAAAGCACTGCGCCGAATACTACAAAGAAGTCCGCGAACAGCACGAAAATAAAGACCCCGTAAAGCTGGCCTCACGGTTTATCTACCTCAACAAAACGTGCTTTAATGGGCTGTACCGCGTGAACAGCAGTGGGCGTTTTAATGTACCAATGGGCAGATATACAAACCCTGGTATTTGCGATGAAGTGAATTTACGTGCCGCCTCTGAAGTATTGAAAACGGCTCTTTTGTCGTTTGGCGAATTCAATAAAATTGAACCCGCCAAAACTGATTTTGTGTACTGCGACCCACCCTATCACGGCACGTTCGCAGATTATGCGGCTGGCGGCTTCGATGATGAAAAACAGAAAGCGTTAAAAGACGCTGCCGATGGATGGGTTCGTAATGGCGCATTGGTCATGCTGTCCAATAGCGACACACCGTTTATCCGCAAACTCTACAAGGGCTACAAGATTGTAGAGGTATCAGCGCCGCGTAATATCAACTGCAAAGTTGATGGGCGCGAGAATGCCGTAGAATTACTCATAACAAGCTACTAGGGGCACTCATGGTCACAAAGAAGGCAACGGGCGGCACGCTTGCGAACAATCGCGGGAAAGAGCTTGAGACCCGTGTCGCGGCACTTCTGGAGGACTGCGGGTATGAGAATGTTCACCCGCCAGAGATAGTGTTCCCCATGCGGATAATGGATCAGCCGATTTATGCAAAGCAGGTTGAAATAGGGCGCGACATTTATGGAAAAGTTCGGCGTTGTGACTTGCTCGTTTATAACAGCAGAGTTTGGCCTGATGGGCTGGTGATTCAGTGTAAGTTGCAAGCGTCACCCGGTAGTGTGGAGGAAAAATATCCCTTTGAGGTTCTCAATATCCAAAAGGATGAATACCCCACCATCGTTGTTTTAGATGGCGGCGGCTATTCCAAAGGCTCGGAAACTTGGCTTAAAGGGCAGGCCGGTAAGAATCGGTTGCTACACGTTTTTTCGTTTGGGGAATTGCAAAAATTCGCCAGCAAGGGGAAACTTTAGGTCGTCAAGTATATAGTTCCCCAAAATTTAGCGCACCAGCAAACAACGAGGTTGTTGACACCAAAGACCCAAACCGT
>DYKH01000025.1:0-29651 GCA_020722685.1 Caldithrix sp.
ACCAGCCGCTTTCCAGCACGCGGGCAATTGCTGCATCCACCTCGCTTTTGATGGCTTGGTAACGTCTCCTAAGATCGCCAAAGGGAACATTCTTTATCGAGGAGATATTTTTCATTAAAATGTTTTCCAAAAAAGTTTGGGTTGGCAAACCTTTGAGGTTTCTGAAACCTCAAAGGTTTGACAACACCCGGTAAATATACCCCCACCTCGGACCGGTTCGTACTTGTTCGATCATTTTCAAACCGGCGACATCCTTGCCTTGCTCCAGGAACGCCACGGTTTTCCAACCTCGATTGTCACGCTTCCAAGCGTACCAGGCGTCGTCTTTCTCATAGACCCGGTTGGTGCTGAGCCAGGCGATGTAGGTTATCTTTTGCGCTCGTAGCCAGTCGACCACTTGTTCCGGCTCGACGGCAGGGAGGGCGGTCAATTGCACAAAATCCTTTGCCGGATCGAGATCGGAAAAATAGGCCACCACGGTCGGCTGGTCAACGACCATCTTATCGCCCGGCTGATGATGGGAGGCGTACCATTCCCCCACCAAGCGAAACTCCGCTTTGGAGTAATGAACGTCAAAAAAGTCGCCGTTGGTTTTAGAATCGAGATAGAATCCTAAAGCCAGAAACATGCTCAGGGACAATCCCATAATGCTCCATCGCCTTGAAGTGAGCGATCTGCTCACCCACCAGAGAAATCCGGCCAGAGGAATAAGAAAGCTCAACACTGTCATCCATCTCACTTCGTACTGCGGATAGGGAAATCGCAAGCGCAACAGGGCCACGGCCACGACCAGCAGGACCAGGAAAGATACAATGATCGCGACGCGTTTGTCCAATTCTCTCATGACCCGCGACCAAAGAGCGGAAAGATGCTTCTGAATAATCTTATAGAATCCTTGCACACCCAAGACCATCAGCAAGAAAGTGCTCCATGAGGCGATGACGACGTAATCGACATTGGAGAATGGCCAAACGATGTGCATGGCCAAAAAGCCGAGGAGAAACACCACCAACGCCGTACTCTCTCGCCGGAACTGTTGAAAGCTGTGGACGACACCCGCGAGGAGTAAAGCGGCGCCGGCTGCGGCCCACAGCTTGTACCAGTGCAGCGGCAAAAAGCCGATGATGCCGCCCCAAAAGTTACTGATGAAGGCAAAGCCCGGCTGATAGTCGTTGTAGTAGTTGCCGTAACTGGCGCCTCCGCTTCCGCCGCTGTGAACCAGTGTCCAGATGAGAATGAAGCTGCCGGCAAGGGCAGCTCTGCCCATAGTCTGGAGCTTTCTTTTTTCAAAGAGAAAGTCGGCGGCGGCAAAAGCCATGATTGCTAATGCTCCCTCGTAACGGACAAGCGTGGCGGCAAAAGCCAAAAGATAGGCTCGCTTATCGCCGCGTAGAAAACGCGCGAAGGCCCAAAGGATCAGCGCTGTCACCAGTATTTCCGGCTTGGGTTTGATGGCCATCCGCAAAGTGGTCGGGTGCAAAGCCCACACCCAGGCGACAATGAAAGCGTATTGGCCCAAAAAGCGCCGGGAAATCTGATAAACCAACCACAGTCCTGCCAGCGCTGAAAGGACGCCGATGAGCTCAGCCGCGTAAAGCTCGCGGTTTTTGCCGGACAAGGGCGCCGACACGAATGCGACCAATGCCGAGTACAAAGGAGGCCGCTTGGCTTCCGCCGGCCAGTGTAACTGACGCATCTTGATGGCCTTTTCCCGGTAGTCGAAAAAGTCGCTTTCGGGGACGTAAAAGTCGTTCACGTGCCGGGCAATATGCGCCACAAAGGCCAGAAACAACAAGATGAACAAGATTGTTTGGTAGTTCTTTTTCATTTCGTTCACAACGATAGGCCGAAGATAGCTTCAGCCCGATCAGGGTTCAACCCATTGAACACGGATGACGTGGATAGCACGGATTCACACGGATCATTGATTGCATTCTCTTACTTCTCTTGTCGCTGAGGGACGATCGGTCTTTCGTGTTTTATTCGTGTGAATCCATCGAATCCGTGTTATCCGTGTGCCATTGGGTTGGGCCGCGACGGGCCGGAGAGACCTCCGGACTGAACAACACTTGGAGGATCCGTGCCTTACCAATAGTGCTCTTTATGGTTCCGATAATACTCCACCGTCTTGGCAATGCCCTCGCGCATGCTCGTCCGGCATCGCCAGCCGAGGATCGCGCGGATTTTGCGGTAATCGGCATAATAGTCGCCGATGTCTATGCGCTTCTTATTTTCCGGGAAAGGAACGATTTCGAAAGAGCCGCTGCCGGCGATCTCGATGAGTAGCTTAACAAAGTCGATGAGCATCATTGGCTCGTCGCCGCCCAAATTGTAGATGTTGCCGTTGCAGTCATCAAAGGCCGCTGACAGCAAAAAGGCGTCGACCACGTCGTCTACGAAATTAAAATCGCGCACCTGCTTGCCATCGCCAAAGATCTTGATTGTTTCACCGTCAATTGCTTGTCGAATGAACCAGCCGACGAATCCTTGACGGCTGTGCTTCATGAGCTGGCGCGGACCATAGGTGTTGGTCAAGCGCAAAGAAGTGGCGCGGATGCCATAGATGTTGTTATACAGAATGTGATACCACTCGCCGGCCATCTTGTTGATGCCGTTCACGTCTGTTGGATGCAGCGGGTGTTTTTCATCCACCGGCAGATAATCCGGCTTGCCGTACTGTTGGCGCGTGCCGGCAAAGACGATTTTCACTTTGGGATTGTTATGCCGGCAGGCTTCCAGAATTGACAATTGCGACCGGCAGTTGATCTCCAAATCCGTGTAGGGGTCTTCCATGCTATCAATATGGCTCACCTGTCCGGCGAGATTAAAGATATAGTCCATGTCTTTGACCAGATAGTTCATACTGTACTGGTCGCGGATATCGGCAATGTTCACTTGCACTTTGTCTTTGATTGCTTCGATATTGAAGAGATTGCCGCCGTACTGGGGAATGAGCGAATCGACGATCAGAACGTGGGCGCCGTATTCCACCAAACGGTGGGCTAGGTTGCTGCCAATAAACCCCAAGCCGCCGGTGACCAGAACGTTTCTTCCATGGAAGGTAGGAGGCAAGGACTCACGCTTGGGCATGCTTTTTCTCCTTGTTGAACATGACTAAGCGCAGCCATAAAAGCGAAAAATCCCGGGCGATGCGGAAAAGGCGTGGGAAATTGAAAAACTCCGATTTGCCGCTGGCGCGAAAGAAATGGCTGACCGGCACCTCGACAAACTTGTAACCTCGCTGAGAAATCTTGCGGATCATCTCCACGCAGATGGTGCCGCTGTTGGATTCGAGTTGAACGTCATCAAAGATTTTGCGGCGCATCAGCCGGAAATCGCAGTCCACGTCCTTGATGGGCAAGCTGAACAGGAATTTGGCGATGTACTGGTAAATCTTGCCCAACAGGATTCGGTAAGAGGGATCATGGCGCTTTATCTTGTACCCGTTCACCACGTCGACGCCATCCGTCAAAGCTTCACTCAGCAGCAACAATTCCCGGACGTCATATTGGGCGTCGCCATCGGTGTAGAAAACGAATTCCTTCCTGGCTTCTTTAAAGCCGGTTTTCAGTGCGCCGCCATAGCCGCGATTCTTCGCGTGGTGAATGACGCGAACCTGCGGAAATTGCGCTTCCAGAAAGTCCAAAATGTTCTGCGTCTTGGCCTCGCTGCCGTCATCCACCAAGATGATTTCATAGTCGTTGGATATTTTTTCGGCAGTGGTGATGGCTGCAACCGTCATGCTGGCAATGGTTCCCCAATCATTGTACACCGGGAAAAATATGGAAAGTGAAAGATTCTTGTCGGTCTTTTTTATTTGGTTCAATTTCATTTTTTTACCTGATGGGCTGATAGGTCGTTAGGCTGTTAGGTCCTTGTTCATCAACTCCGACAGGGTTGGAAACCCTGTTAGAGTTACCTTACCCGGCTGATCCAAGAAAATCCGTTTCAACTGCGCGAATGCAGCCTGCGCGTCGAAATCCCGCTCGACTTTTTCCCGACCGTTGTTGCCCATTCTCGAGGCCTTGATGGGAGAATGCAACAACTCGCAGATGGCCGTGCTGATGGCCGTGGCGTCTCCGGCTTCCACCAAAATGCCGGTCACTTTATGCTCCACCAGTTCCGGAATGGCCGAGACGTTGGAAGTGATGACCGGTAACCGCATGCTCATGGCTTCGGCAATGACATTGGGTATGCCGTCGCGATTGCCGTCCTCCTCGACTACACAGGGCAACACGAATAAGGACGCTTCCTCGTAATGGCCGACCATCTCCGAGGGCGAGACTGCGCCGCGCAGCTCCACACAATCGATGAGTTGGTTCAGCTTGATCTGCATCTCCAAACGCGGACGCTCCGGACCTTCGCCGATGATTCGACAGCGAAACGGCACGCCCTCGGCCTTGAGCAACCTGCACGCCTCGATGAGCACCGCCATGCCCTTCTTTGGCACTAACCTTCCTACGGACAAGATCAGCGGCACCTCGGTCTTGACCTTTTTCGTTTTCCGGAATTTGTCTAGATTGATGCCGTGGTAGACGACATGGATCTTGTCCGCATCCATGGCCGGATGCTGTTCCAGCATGAACCGCTTGTTGAATTGAGTGCAGGTCACAATGAACTTGGCTTCTGCGAATTTTTCTTTAAAGTTTGCTTGCGGAGTAAAAATGTCGTAGGCGTGCGCGGTGATGCTGTAGGGCAGGCGCAGCAGTTTGCTTGTCAAAAGCGCAAAGCTGGCTGCTGCATCGGCAAAGTGCGCATGGATGTGGTCTATCCCGGACTGCTGCATGGCTCTTGCCAAAGGGAGCGCCAGCACAAAATGCAGCAAAAGGTCTTGCCTCTCTTGTTTGGTCAATTCTTTCTTGCGCACGGTCAAATGCCAAAAAGCCTTGATCAAGGAATTTCCCTTGGAGCGCTTGCGCAGGGCGAAAAAGAAGGTGTGAAAATAGCGCAGCGGCAAGCGGAAAAGGAAAGAAAGGTGCGCGGTAATGAGCCTCATTGGCTTGAGGGTTGGCAAGAGGTAAAAAGTCTTGTCCCTCAAGGAGGCAACCTCGCGGTTGACTTCTACCTCCGACGGTAGAAACAGCGAGAAGAGCTGCAGTTGGAGGTCAGGGGAATCAAGGCCCAAAACCTCATTCACAATAAATGTCTCTGACAGCACGGGAAAGGAATTCAAAATGTAAGCGATTGTCGGTGCTGAGACGGGTCGATCCTTCTGATCGGCAGTGCTCTCTTTCATGTCTGTGTGCTAGACCTGTGAGGTTTCGAAAACCTTACAGGTCTATTCCTCCTTCAAATATTCTTTGGCTTAGACCTGTGAGGTTTGGAAAACCTCACAGGTCTGACCTCACGGGTCTATGCCGCTTCTATTTTAGGTAATCTTCCATGCGGCTGCGGTAGAAATCGACAGTCGCTTGCACGCCCTCATTCAGCGGCATGCGCGGCTTCCAGCCGGTCGCCTTGTTAAATTTCGCGTAGGTAACGACGAATTTCCGAATATCGATGCTTTCTCTTTCCGGTGGAAAAGGAACGTGAACATAACTCCCTTTACCGACATATTTGATGATCGTTTTCACCATGTCGAGGAAAATCGTTTCAATGCCCGAGCCGATGAAGAAAATTCCGTTATCGGCCGTAGGCGCAAGGGCTGCGCGAAGGAAAGCATCGACCACGTCGTCTACATAGACATAATCGCGCGTTTGTAGGCCGTCGCCGTAGACCGTGATGGGTTTCTCCTCGGTGGCGTTGCGGATAAACCAGTTCAAAATGCCGTAAAAGCCGTGGTGCATCTGGCAGCGCGGACCGTAGACGTTGTTCAATCGGAGCGAAACGACCGGGAAGCCGTAAATCTTGCCATATAGCATAAGGTACTTTTCCGCGCTCAGCTTATTGATGCCATAGACGTCCGTCGGATTGGTGGGATGATCCTCGTCCACCGGCAAGTAAACCGGCTCGCCGATCTGCCCGCGACTGCCGGCATAGACAACTTTGGGAGCATGACCATTTTGCGTCAAGGCCCGACAGAGGTTGAGGGTGCCGTTGCAATTGATTTCCGTATCCAGAGCCGGATCAGTCATGGAGATTTCCCGTCCGACCTGCGCAGCCAAATGGAAGACGACGTCCTTGCCATGAACGTAGGAAGCCAAAGTCTTTGCATCGCGTATGTCAGCCACAACTATTTCAACATCATTTCTGATCTCTTTAACGTTGGCGTAATTCCAGCCATAGGGATCCAAGCAAGCGTCATAGATGACCACCTGCGCACCTTCTCGCACCAACCGTTGCGCCAGATTGCTGCCGATAAAACCCAAGCCGCCGGTAATGAGAACTCGTTTACCCTTTAACTGACCAAAATCAATTTCCATGAATCTGCATTTCCCGAATTATTTTCGCAAACCCTCTTCCCAACACTTCAATTGTACAGTGTCGCTGAAAAACCTTGTATCCTTCGCTGGCGAGTTGGCTACGCAGCGCGTTATCTTCTTTAAGCGTCATAATCGCGTCGGCCAACGCTTGCGGATTGGCCCGTTCCACCAAGAATACGCTCTTTCCGTGCGTCAGCAGTTCTTGCACCGGCTCGTTCCTACCGGTGATCAGCGGCTTGCGCATGGCGATGGATTCAACCACTTTGTTGGTCGTCACCACCAATGTCCGCTCATTGTGGCCAAAGATGCCGAGACAAACGTCGGCTCTGGCAATATAATTCGCCAGTTCTTCATAAGGCACGGGATCAAGAAAGTGAACGTTTTTCAATTGCAGCTCTTGGGCAAGCTTGCGATCCTGCTCGTAGGTGATGCCGCGCCCGATGATCTGGAATTGGATAGGTTCGTCTTGCAGCAGATGAGCCGCCTGCAGAATATATTGAATGCCATGAAACGGCGCATACTCACCATGGAAATGCACCAGGAACTTGTCGGTGTCTTTTGCCCCATTTCTGGGGTAAATGAGCTGGTCATCCACCGCCAGAAAGACCCGTTCGAATTTGTCCCGACGAGCATGAAATTTCTTACAGAAATATTGGATGTGACTATCCGTCTCCAATACGACGCGTTTGGACAACCAGGCGGCAATTTGATCGCTCAATCCGTAGATACCGGCCTTCAAGCTCTTTGGCTTTGCCTTGCCGCGGTCGTACACCATCGTGTCATAGGTGGCGATGTACATGTCAAAGAGAATGGGCTTGCGCGTGAGGAGCTTGATGAACGGCAGGATGATTTGCCCATAAAAGCCGACGATGACGATTTCGCAGTCCTTCGCCAGATGGGCGGCTCGCCAGATCAATTTGGGATAATGTTTAAAGGAACGATCAGGGGGAAAGCAGCCGACGACCTCGAATCCTTGTGCCCGCAGCGCCTTGAACACTACATGTGTGCGTGAATACCCGACTTCCCTGCCCGCCACATAAAGAATCCTCATACGTCGCTTTTCACCACCTCATGAGATTCTTTGGATTGCAGCTCGATTTTTCTCACCCGATAGAGAACGCTCTCGATCAATTGCCGGTTCGAGCTAATCAAGTCGGCCAGCAGCCCCATTACAAAAATCTGAAAACCAACGATGAGCAAAACCGCGGCGAGAATGAGCGACTGAATATGACCCGCGCCGCCGGTAGCGACGTAATAGTACAAGAACCGCAAGCCGATGAGAAGGCCTAGCACAAAAATCAAGCCGCCGATGTAAGAGAACATTTTCAGCGGCTCGTACATGGTGTAGATACGGGCGATGGTGGCCACCGATCTCTTGATGTAGCTCCAATTGCTCTTGAACAGCCGGGACTCCCGCAGCTTGCCGTTGGTGCGAATGGGCACGTGGGTGATGGCCAAATTCTTTTTGCCGGACTGGATGATGGTTTCCAGAGTATAAGTGAATTTGGAAACCACGTTCATTTGCAAAGCCGCCTCACGCGAGAAAGCGCGAAAGCCACTGGTGGCATCCGGGACTTTGGTGTCGGAAACCTGGCGCACCGCCCAGCTTCCCCAGCGCTGCAGCCGCTTCTTGAACCAGGAAAAGTGCTCGACGCCGTTGGTGTTGCGATCACCGACGACGACCTCCGCCTCGCCGTCCAAGATGGGTCGGATCAGCTTTTCGATGTCCTCGCCGCGGTATTGATTGTCGGCGTCGGTGTTGACGATGATGTCGGCGTTGACGCGAAGACAAGCATCCAAGCCGGCCATAAAACCCATCGCCAGACCTTTGTTCTTGGTCATCCGCACGATGTAATGGACACCGTGCCGACGGGCGACCTCCGCGGTATCATCCGTGCTGCCGTCGTCGATCACTAAGACCTCGATCTGGTCAACGCCTTTGATTCGTTTCGGCAGATCAGCCAGGGTGCGCGGCAGTGTCTCCGCTTCGTTGAAGCAGGGTATTTGAATGATAAGCTTCAATGTCTACTCGATGATTTCCTCGATGTTGTAGTCCTTGATGTTTTTCGCGTGGGTAAAAATGATAATCTCGCCCAACAAGCCGATGGAGATGAATTGCACACCGATGATGAACAGCATGGTTCCCAGCAGTAGCATCGGCTTGCCGGCAATGCCGCCGATGCCCATAATTCGATAGAAGAAGAGATAGATATTGATACCGGCGCCGACGAGAGCAAAAACCGCTCCGAAGAAGCCAAGAAAGTGCAACGGCTTTTTGGAATACTTGCTCAGGAAAATCACGCTGATCAAGTCCAGAAAGCGGCGGATGTAGTTTTTGGGATAAAGGGATTGGTTGAAATGGCCGGGCAGTTGTTCGATTTTTACTTCCGCCACTTTGTATCCCTGACGATGAGCCAGAACCGGCAGAAAGGCGCTGAGCGTTCCATAGAACGGCACGTTTTCCAAGACCGATCTTTTCGTCGCCAAGACGCCGCTGTTGATGTCATGCAAGCGAATCTTGGTCATACGATTGGTCAGGAAATTGAAAACTTTTGACACAATCTGATTGAGCAGGGAATCCCGACGAGGGTGCCGTAAACCGATTACAATATCTGAGCCGGCGTCCAGCTTTTTCAGCAGATCAACCAGACTGGTGGCATTGATCTTTACTCTGCAGGTGAAATAGACGATGCTCTCGCCGGCGGCCACCTGCATTCCTGCGTCCAATACCGAAGCCTCGCCAAAATTCGTGCGCAGCTTGACGGCCTTGGCTTCGGGATTGTTATGGGTGATGGAAAGCAGCTCCCTCCAAGAACCATCGCTGCTGCCATCATCGACGTAAATGATCTCGAACGGCTTGCCGTAAAGTTGCAGCATATCGTACAGCTCGTCATGCAACGAGACCAGCTCCCCTTCTTGGTTATGTACCGCTGCAATTACAGAGACCTCGGGAGTCGTGTTGATCTCGATCTCTGGCTTTTTAAAAGCCTTGTCCAAGGTGAGTATTTCTTCGCTTACCAATGTCATACATCAAGCTCGAAAAGTTAATGAATAGAATCTCAACTCAGCCAAGTCGAAACCAAACCGGGAAAAAACGCTTGCCACAGAGTCACCAAGATCACGCCCGAGGCGGATGCGCTTAGGCGCACACAAACGGCTTTTTGATGGTCGGAAGATTTGGTTTAAGACTCGAGAGTAAAAATCCAAAAGAGCTTGGATAACCATATCATTCATTCTTAGATATCCTTGGTGGCATTTAACAAGCATCAATTAGAGTATGAGATTCTTGCTTTTTTTGGGCTCTTCCGGCAAACGCGTACTTTAACCGCAAAGTGCGCTGAGAATGCGCAAAGAACGCAAAGAGGATCAAGTTGCATTGCTTCATATTTCATATTGCACTACCAGCTAAGGAGCGCCATTCAAATAACCTGCCCATTTTCCCAAACCGCTAATAAACCCGAATGAACGCTAATTCTTTTTTAATTCGCGTTTATTCGAGTCCATTCACGGTTTGAGATATGGGGAAGTTATTTAAGCGCCGCTCCTAAAAGCTCTCTTTGCGGTTTATCTTTTGACCTTGACTATAGAATCATCTCCAGGGTAGGATCATTTCTATGTCAAGCTTTAAAATGACCCAGCGATAAAGCCATCGTCGATACCCTAATAGGCACTCGTTTTCCGGATGAACCTTTTTTTGCACAGACCTTACCGATAAGGTGCCGACAGTCGTTTCAAGCAAAAACCAATCCAAAAAAATACCGCATACAGCGGTCGGGCCTCAATCCAAGACTCGAAGAAAAATCCATCATAACTTCCGGCTGTACAAGTAAAAGGTCTTGCGCGTGCCGCTTTCGACAATGAGCTTGCCGACCAGCCCCAAAAACATAAACTGCATTCCGGTGGCCCAGAGTAATACAGTGAGTGTTGCAAGAATATTCAGCTCGGCAAAACTCGTGTGCTGCCAGAACACCTCATAAACGCCTTTGAGAAAACTGACACTACCGGTCAAAAAACAAGCTATGGAAAAATTGGCAAAAAAGCTAAGAGGATTTTGCAGATGACGTAACAGCAAGCGAATGGTGATCAAATCCATGATGACGCGAAAGGTGCGACTGAGATTGTATTTGGATTTGCCGAACCGCCGAGGATGATGTCGAACGGGCAGTTCGGCAATCTGCGCCCCTTCGATGCGCAGCAAGGCCGGAATGAAACGGTGCAACTCCCCATACAGGGAAATACGCCGCAGCATGTCGCCGCGAAAGGCCTTGAGGGAACAGCCGGTGTCGTGCAATTTAACGTCGGTCATCGAGCAGATCAGCCTGTTGGCGATCTTGGAGGGAATCTTCCTGAGCAGCAGCTTATCCTTGCGATTTTTCCGCCAGCCACTCACCACGTCATAACCTTCTTCCAGCTTTTGCAGCAGCGCGACAATGTCTTGCGGATCGTTCTGCAGGTCGCCGTCCATGGCCACCACCACTTCACCTCGGGTGGCCTCGAATCCGGCGGCCATGGCAGCGGACTGGCCAAAGTTTGCCCGGAACAAAATCACACGAACGCCGGCATGCGCCTTCGCCAGTCTCCTTAGCTCGGCACGTGAGCCATCGGTGCTGCCGTCATCGACGAAGATGATTTCAAAAGTCTTGCCAACCGGCTCCAGCGCCTCTTTCAGCGCTTGCCAGAGCCGGGGAACGTTTTCCACCTCATTGTAGACAGGCACGACGACGGAAAGAAAGGGTTTTGCCAATATTTTGTCTAAAGCCTGCATTCAGATTCTTGTTTGTTCAAAGGCAGGGCAAGATTCAATCTTGCCCTGCGGATCATTGATTTGAGTAGGAGCGTCATGGTGACGGTGTGGCTTTCGATTTTCTAATCCGATCCACGATGATCAGCACCGGACCTAACAGAAGGACCTCAAAAAGCACCGTCCTTAAATTGTGCGCAGTTAGCATGCTGATGAAGAACAGTTTGTTGTCGGAAGCGCGATGCACGTCGGAAAAGATTTGTACGGGCGAGATGTAGAAGCTGTTTTCCAGCGGCCAAAACAGCGGAATACCGAAAGGCTCTCTGGTATCGACCGCACAGAAATCCAGAAGAATATGACTCACGCCCGCACCAATAAATAATACTGCAAAAAGTGAAAATTGCACACGATTTCTTCTGGCAAACAGGGCGGCCGCCATTAAACCGCTTATGACAACGAAGCAAAGGCTGTGGGTGAATTGGTGGTGGTAACGGTTGGGATTGCCGACGAAGAATCCAAAAAGAAAATCAATGTCCGGCAGCAAAGCCATGATGATGGTAAAAAGTGTTGTGAATGTTTGAGGGGTGTTTTGCCGGACAAGTAATCGATTGATTGTCGCACCGGCAAGGGCATGTCCTATGGGCGTCGGCAAGTATTCCCTCTATGGAAAGTGGTTTTCAATGGTGGTCACTTATCGGGTTTGGTGAAATCAATAGGGGCGGTTTAGCAATCGAAACAGAAAGGCTGCCCTTAAAAATCAATGTTCGTACACTTGTCCTGCAAGTTGGTGAGGCACTCATTTCTCATGGTCATACCGTTCGTCAGGCTGAGCTACCAGGTCTTTTTAAGGCGCTAAAAATAAGCAGTTTTGTGGAAACAACCAATACAAAAAATCAAAGCCGTTGGTCTGGGAAATGGCGATTACTCTCCGTGGCAAGCGAAGATGCCTTCGGCATGACAATGGCGCCAATCCGGCATGTTATTCCGTAGGAATTTCCATGGCCGGCGACCCGCTCGATAATGACGGAAATTTGCACCTTGTTGGCAACCGCAAAGTGCCCAAAGGAGGCGCAAAGCTCGCCAAGGACTCTCATGCTCGAGCGCGATAATGGATGGACGCCGCGCTTGCGATCTAATCATCATAGCGTTCTTTGCGCCTTCTTGGCGTTCTTTGCGGTTAGAAAGCATCATCACGAATAATGCAAGAGAGTTCAATTTCCGTGGTAATCTTCCCAGGAAGCTGCACGGTCGGCAAACGGCGATTGGTTTCCTCGGCCCGGGGAAGATGCCTATGACATGACCATGCCGACCCTGCCTTTGTTCATAAGGAATCTCCCTACCATATAGCTGGGTAAGAGATGCTACTTGCGGAATGAGGAGAGATCTGCGGGGCACAGCAGTGAATCCCGGCACGTCAGGAAATATCGGAAAAGGCGGGCATATAGACTCCCGCAGGAACTTAAACACCACCCGACTTGCACACCACCAATCCCTGAGCCCCTGCGGGAGATGGATCTATTTGGCGGTCATCTTTGGCTGAATTTAAATCCGTTCGGAATCGCCGGCGCTCTGGTATCTTTGATATTCCCCGTGCCTTGGCCTACCAGCACGATATACATGGAGCCTTTGTCGCCGCCTTCGTTGGCTCCTAAAACAACATCACCAGCCGGGAAATCCTTCCGATAAATTAGCAGGGGAGAGTCGTCCGTGGTGACAATCTGTTCTCCAGTATTCTCCCAATCGCTGAGCCATTGCGGCAGGGGAGTGATGCTCTTATCAAAGCCGATTAAAACGGAAACAGAAACATTCACTCTAAAGGACAGCCAATGCGCATCCGACTGATTCTTGTCGTCATTCTCCGTCATGATCCAAGCATAGCCGGAACAAATGGCGGGAATCTGCACCAGCTTGAAATCCCGATCGGTGTAGTAGGGATCATTCACCTGCAAGGTGTCCAGGCGATAGCTGCTGGGGTTGATGTCGCTGATCCTCAGGCCGGCATCGAGCTTATAAGTAAGAGTTTTGGGGCCGCTCATGAGGTTCGGCGTCTTGGCTAAATCGGCAATGCGGTCGATGGTCAGCGAGTAGACTTGATTCGTGGAGTGTGTACCAGTCGTCAATGTCGCGGTCGCAGAATTTGGACTCAAAACGGCACTGGTAATTTGGATGGCGGGAGTGATAGAGTAGTTGCCGATCTCTTCGGCTGAGTTTTTCTCCACCTTTTCATTGAAAATAACCGCAAGCTGATTTTCTGAAATGAGCTTGACTTCAACCGGCTCCGGCGGCACGGCGTCGCGCGAGGTCGAGACGGTCAACTCGGCGGCAGCAGTGCTTTTGTTGCCTTCGGAATCGAGGGCAAAAATAGAGTATTGATAGGCCGTGTCCTCGGCCAAGCCTTGATCGGTGTAATTGGTGCTCGTGGTGGTGGCGATTTGCACGCCGTTGCGATAAATAAGATACGACTGGGCCCGGTCGCCATCCTCCGCCGGTGAGGGCGGCTGCCAAGTCAAGGCGATAGTATTCATCGTTTGGGATGGGCTGGATGCTGCCAGCGGCGGATTGGGCGGAATACTGTCTTGCTTGACACCCTCGCCCAAATGCAGCGCCCAATCGCCGGCAAATGGCGGGGTGAGATTTACTAATCCACCGCCTTGTACCGAGCCCAAGGATTCTTTGCTGCCGGTCATCGGATTGATCCATTCGCCGCTCAGCGGGCCGGCAAAATGCGATAGGTCGATGCTGACCGGCCCGCCGCTGCGATTGTAGGCAAGATACTCGGCTCCCGGTTTCGCCAACAACTGGCCGGCGCTCATCCACTCCGGATGCGGATCCATCTCCCACCAGTGCGTTCGCTCCAAGTATTTGTTCAGCACTTCGACCCATCTTTGCTCGTCCGGCAAGGCAGCGGGATCCCAGCCGCCTTTGTCCGGAGCATAAGTGGGGATAAAGCCGGTTGTATAAAAACCACCGCTGGTCACAATTTCCCACAGAGCCTGGCGGCTTTCCGTATTGTCCTCACCCACATACATATACCGCGGCTCCCCATTTACAACCGGCTTGTTGTATTGTCTGTCGCGCTGAATGTCGCGCACATAATAGGGGGTTTGCTGCATGATAAAGCCAAACCAAGGCTCGTTGGCAAACTCGGCGCTGGTGCTGCGACCGGTGGGGTGCAAAGTAATGAGGTGGTCGTAAGGATCGTACTGCTGGATGATGCGCCCGTGCTCGGCAAATTCCGAAGTAGGGATGCCGAAATCCGTCGGCACTTCGTCATATTCCCCGCTGATGCACCAAATGACGTTCTTGGCAGCAAAGCGGGCAATAAGGTATCTTTCGAAACGCTCGAATTGCTCGCGGGTGAAATTGGCATACTCCTGCGCCCAGGTAAAGAGCATCACCGGGACGATGCCTTTGGACAAGGCGTAATCGATACGCTTATCAATCCAATGAAAATAGTCCGGATTCAATTGGTCATAATCTTTGCTATCGGCGTTTTCGACGAAGCATAGGCCGCCTTCGTTTTTCCAAAAGTTCATGCCGCCGATATAGCTGACCACGATGGATTGCACCACCGTGTATCCCTGCGAGGCGCGCAGGTCGATGTACGGCTGCCAGCGCCCTTCGTATGATAACAGGGAAGTGTACCCTCGCCAGGAAGTGTCGCCGCGCCAGAGAAAGGGCGTGCCATCGTCATACATAAAAGTGTAAGGCCGAGCGGGATTTGACCGAATAAAGCCTTTGGAATTCGATTCCACACACTCAAAACTACCCGAAGCGCTAAAGGTAGGCTCCGATCCCGTTATCGTATAGTTCCAAGTGCCCAATTCAGTCGGCGCCATCCGCACCTTCCACACGTCGCCACCATCCCAAAACCCCTCGATCTCGACGATCCTGCTCGGCCCACGAAACTCTCCCTTGAGCCAGACTTCTTTGTAGCGATTTCGATTACCCAAACTCGTAGCAATCAGAGGAATCTCGAACTCTTCATAGCGGCCAACGGTGGCTGCCGTCACCCCGGCTGTGGTAAAACGATGCTCATAAGCCTGTGGTAGGGTGTGCCCGGCTTTGTCGCTGGCTGCCGTGCTGATGCGAATGGTGTAGGTGGTGCTCGGCTGCAAAAGCTCTGTCTTTTCAAAATAGAGTGCATTTTCCACCCATCGCAACTCGCCGGCCACAGCCGGCTCGATGGAAAAAGCGCTCACCGTGGCAGCCTGCTCCATCGGCTCGCTGAAGTGCACTAAAATGTCCGAATCCACCGAAACGCCGCCCGATGCCGAGGATGGCTCGACGGATAAGACCGCGGGAGGCGTGAGGTCCTGGTGTCGATAGAATTTGAAATTGCTAAAGGTGATCAGCAATGGAGCTTTGAAACCTGCTCCGCCCTTGGCGGTAAAACCCGACCCAATGCGGATGCTGTGATCCGGCGGTGCGTACTCGACGCCAAAGCTCGAATAGTCCCAGTCTTTGATGAGCTGCTCATCCATATACCAGCGCATGTGGCCGTTGCCCCACACTAATCGGTGGTGATAGACCTGCTCGCGCTGCCAATCGAAGGGGCCGATGATCGGATCCTCGAAGGCGTGCGGATCGTCGTCATAGCCGGAAGTGTAGGCGGAGACGTTCAGCCGCAGCTTCATGTAGCGCCACTTCCAAATGTCGCCGGGGACGTAGCCATAAATGTGCATGATGCATTTGTAGGGATTGTGCCATTGCCTGACGCCATACCAGAGGTTGCTGTCATCCCGGTCGTACATGTTGAAAAAGCTGTAATGCACGTTCTCTTCCCCCGGGATGACGTTGCCTTCTTTGTCATAGGAAACGTTGGGAAAGACTTCGTTGCTGGCGTAAATACCCTGCACGTCGAACTCGATTTCGCCGGCGGCGCAGGTTGGGATATCATATTGAATATAGTCAAAAGCTGTCTGGGTTTTCCAGCCGCCGGGGACAAAGATGCCGCCGATCTGTTTGCCGAGCGTCTGGCCATTGGTCAGTGGATCGGAAATTTCTAATACCCGGTTTGACTCTTGGGCGAGGAGCGCCGCAGAAAAAAGAAGGAGAGCTATGCAGATGAAAAGAGGCGCGTTTCGTTGGCTATTTGGATGGTAGTGCATTTGGTACTCCTTACCCAGCAGAATTACATAATCCCTCGGCCATGAAATAAGAGGGAACTCGGTCGCTAATGTGGTGATTAGCGACCCGGGTTCTCTTCCTTCCATCGCCGAGGAATTATCACTATTTCCTTGTGTTCGTGATTGCTGCCCGCGTCCTGCGTGGTCGTTTACTCATTGGCCGTTTGTCTCTGCAAGGGTTGTGCCACGAGAAAGGGAGGCAATAGATTGGAGTAAATGGCTTTGAATTAAAGGCCGGAGGGAGAGGTTAAGCGGCGCAAAGATTTCTTCAGTGACATCTTTGTCGGTGGCGATTACAAAGATGAATGAGTTTAAAAAAATCAGGCTTACGTGGACAAGAGTCAAGATTTCGGGCCGCTGATTTTCACCAAAAACTAGGCCCCAATCTTTTGGGAAAAGAGTGGGGCCTTTGGACAGACAGAATGGCTGGTTACAATGCACTTTATTTGATCACCAACATTTTCTTCACTTCATGAAAGGAGCCTGCCTTAAGTCGGCAAAAATACAATCCGGAGGCTACCTTTGCTGCATTCCAGACAATCTTGTAGGATCCGGCGTCCTTGGTATCATCAACTAATGTCTCTACGAGTTGGCCGGTAATATTGTAGATTTTGATCGTTACTCTCCGGGCCTCGGGCAAATCATATTTGATTGTAGTAGTCGGATTAAAGGGGTTGGGGAAATTCGCATAGAGTCTAAACTTGTCAAAAATTATCTTGTCATCTGCTATTTTCTTCTGAAAGCCCGTAGGCTGAAACTCAACGTAATCTACATACCCCATTTCTTCTCCATCTTTGTACATTTTGAGCATAGTCACATCGTCAGAATAAAAGGAATGTGGATCAGTGGTTCTCATTTCCCACGTTCCTTCGGTATTTCCATCCCAATCCCAACCCTCTAAAGTAACCCCGTTTACTCTCATAGTTGCATCCGTTACCCCATTATTTTCGTCGTAATAGGGAATACTGATCGTATATTCACCTTCAGTTTGATCAAAATAGTATTTGGCCCACCCATATTGGCCGCTTGTCAACCAGTCGACGAATACGACCTCACAAATGTTACTTTCTTTGTTAAGTACTTGTTGTCCAGACGAACGCCCACGAAATAGATGCCTGATGGAACGAGCGTACCGCTGTCATTTTCACCGTTCCAGCTAATTTGCGGTGCAATCTTTGGAGCTATAGAAAAAGTTTTTACTATTCGTCCTCTTATGTCATAGATAATTATCTCGGACTCCAAATTTCCTTGGACCGTCCTGGCATCAATAGCGATCCTTGTCGAAGAATTGAATGGATTAGGGAATATCGAGACTACCGTCTGGTTGATTGAATCTTGCTGATGCTTATTCTTTGATTCAACAGAAGTGACCAGGTCAGGGTAGACAATGCCGTCAATTGAACCATTACGAAACCTAAAATCTCGCGGCCAGATTGAGATGACCCCAGAGAACACGCACCCAAACTTCGGAACTAATGTATAAGTCCACCCATAATCAGCGCCGAGGACAAATTCAAAGTTACAACCGTTTTCGAATGCGCGGTTGTTTAACGAAAAATCAAAGCTTTTTTTGATCAACTTAACTGTCACTGGAACCAGTGTATCCTCAGGGGCAAAGAAAATTCTAACTTGCCAAGAATCTCCTTCATTCGCAGCAAAATCAAACCACAGCTCTTCTCGGCCCTTCTGGTAACGATAAACTTTGTCTTCTTCCTTCCTCAAATAGACGGAATCTTCTAACCGATGAATGGTAAAGTATCGATTGAACAGGAACCAGGTCTTATCGTCTATTTTGAGAGAGTCAATGATAGAGATCGTATCCTGCATGACGAACAAATTTGGCCATTCGTAAAGGTCAAAAATCCAGGTGTTGCCGACTTGAAGAGGAAAGTAGTCAGTGCTATCGGCTTTTGCGGACGAGAGACAAACCAGCAATAGAAATAATCCGATTGTGCTTAATTTTCTGATATACCTCATAGTCTCATTTACCTCTCGAAGTGAATGGTGCATTCAATCGACGGCCGTCTTTCACAAGAGCCTTGAAGCACTGCGGCCGCATGTGCAATAAAAAAGCCTGAACATACCTCACTCCAATTTCATTTTAATCCTTGGAGTCAGGAGTTATTCAGGCTTTTGTCCAAATCCTGGCCGTGATCAGTTATGCTGTCTTTCATCCGCATTAAAAGACGAGAACAACTTCCGGCTCCTTTTCTTATTTTCTGCTGCCGAAAAATAAGTAAAAAAAAGATGTCAGGTTCTTTTTTGCGTTTCAGCGAAAAATGTCAAGCCTAAATCAGACAGGACGATGCGGTCTGCCGTACGAAGCTTCCGGTCTATGCTTCCAAGACCACCTTCAATCCCAACAAGGCACTAATCATCTCCACGGCCTTTTTATGATCGCCATAAAAAGTCACCTGATGCCAGCCAAAGCGATCCCATTTGCTCACAATTCGCGGCTTGTCAACTTGTGGCATCAGGAGCTATCGCGCATGAGCGCTAATAAACGCGAACAGAATATTGGCGTTCATTTGCGGTTGCGAAAAGTCTCTGTGACCGTTTATCCGAGGTTTGGCTACAGAATCGGAAAAACACGTTCGGCTCCGTCTTCGCCTATTGAAATGCTAAAAGTCCCCTCTTCCGGATGGACGGATGCCTTGATCCAATCGGCTTTATGACTGCCTTCCGGATTGGCGATGAATCCGGACGGGGCATTGCCGGCCTCGCCGAATTGGGTGTTGTAATGGATTTGATAGATCGCCCGCACGCTCGGCAATTGGCGTAGATTCTTGAAGGTATTCGGCTCGATGCCCTTTTGCGGACCGTTCATGGCCACGCACACCGTGGGGGCAATGACTCGCAGCAAGACCGGATTGCTACTTTGATCCAATCCGTGATGGGTGACCTGATACAGATCCACTTGGCCGATCAGGTTTTTGGGATGCGCCAGGTGATGTTCCACATTCCAAGTGATATCGCCGCCGGCGAAAAAGGTAAATTTGCCGTAGGTCAACACCAGTGCGATGCTGCGGGCGTTGTCACTTTCATCCGCATTTCGTATCTCGTATCCCTCGACCGGCGCATCGATGTCCCCGGAAAAACCTTCCACTTTCTTCTCGGATGCGACGCAGTGCAGCCTCAACGACGGCAGCTTTTTCTCCGGATCGTTTCTTAGCGGCAGATCATCGCCAGCTTTGAGCGTCTTGAGCCTGCCGTTGGTAACCTGCTGGTACAAAGGGTAAAGCTCATGAAACCAGTCGGCATCCTTTTCCGGCGGCAGCGCTCCTTTGTCATAAAAGCTTTTGATGGGGATCATCTTGGCCAAATCGGAAATGCCGCCGAAATGGTCCGTATGAAAATGGGTGGTGATGAGATAATCGATCTGCTTCAGTCCGGCGGCTTGCGTGGCTTGGTAGATTCTCTCCGCATCGCGCAGCTTGGGACGCAGAGAACCCGTGTCAATAAGAATCGCTTCGCCGAACGGCGTTACGATTAAGGTGGAGGCCCCGCCACCCGTATCCAGAAAATAGATGTCCAACGGTTTGGCGATGGGATTCGTCTCAGCATAGCCCAGACATACGATTGCAAAGGCAAAAAGCACGAGTAGAAATAGCCTCATAGCACTCCCTCACAAAGTTATTGGTGAAATCCGTTACTTTTGCCACGCTTTTGGTTTTTAAATGCACGGGTGAAATCGGGAAGGACGATCTTTTTTCAAATGGCTATAGCAAATCGCTCGCCAGCTCCGCCAACGGCGAACGCTCACCCTTCTCCAGAGTCACATGGGCATAAATGTTCTGGCCTTTCATGCGGTCGATGAGATAGGTCAAGCCTGTGGAGCGCGAGTCCAAATACGGGGTGTCGATTTGATAGGGATCTCCGGTGAGCACGACCTTGGTTCCTTCTCCGGCACGGGTAATAATGGTTTTCACCTCGTGCGGTGTGAGATTTTGCGCTTCATCAACAATAAAGAAAATGTGATCCAAGCTGCGGCCCCGAATGTACGCCAGCGGCGCGATCTCCAATTTGCCGTTGTCCAGCATTTCCTGAATGCGTTTGGAGCGCTCGTCGGTTTCAGCAAACTGGTTGCGAATGACGCCGAGATTGTCATACAACGGCTGCATGTATGGGTCTAACTTGGATTCGATGTCGCCGGGCAAGTAGCCAAGGTCCTTGTTGGACAGGGCCACCACCGGGCGTGCGAGGAAAATTTGCCGGTAACGCTTGCGCACTTCCAGCGCCGCAGCCAAGGCGAGTAAGGTTTTCCCGGTGCCGGCTTTGCCGCTGAGCGTGAGCAGCTTGATCTCGTCGTGCATCAGGGCATGCAAGGAAAAAGTCTGCTCTGCATTACGCGGAGCAATACCGTAAGCGGGGTTCTTGTCCACTCGTTCCAACATGTTGGTAGCAGAGTTATTAAAAGCCAACACGGATTTGCTGTTGTGTCTGAGGATCAGGTATTCATTCGCAACCAGATCTTCGAATTCTGCCTCTGCCACAGGAAGCTCGAAGGGGGGTGAGTATAGGCGGTCGATGATCTGCGGATCAACGTCTTCCACCAAACGCTTGCCGCGGTAGAGCTTTTCCACGTCCTCGATCTTGTCGGAATAGTAATCCTGCGCATTCAAGCCCAGCGATTTTGCTTTCAGCCGCAGATTGACATCTTTGCTCACCAAGATGATGCTTTGTTTGGCGCGGGATTTTTTTAGCGACAGGGCTGCGCTGAGAATGCGATGATCCGGCTTGGGTTCCACAAAAGCAGTGGTCACTTCCGGCTCATCGGAGAAAACGGTGAGGATGGAAATCTTGCCGTGTCCCGCACCCAGACTGACGCCACTGTTGACGATCTGATTGCCGGAGTATTTGTCGAGAAAACGAATGAATTCCCGCGCGTTGTAGTTGATGGGGTCTTGACCTCTCTTGAAAGCATCGATTTCTTCGATCACGGTGATGGGAATGACAATGTCATTGTCTTCAAAATGGAAGATGGAATTGGAATCATGGAGGATGACGTTGGTATCTAACACAAAGGTCTTTTTCATCAGCGTTCTCCTGCGGTAGACGTTTTGACCCTTATCCAAGATAAAGCACGTTTGGGAGAATTGCAATCACTTTTCCCGCCGGGGAGACCCCTGCATACGCAAGGGTGACCGCATCCTGTGATAGGTTACCGACAAAGATCGGCATCAAACCGCTTGATTTTAGGCAAGAAAAAAGTTATATTTTTTCGCATGTTTGTACACCGTTTTTTGCCCTTGTACCACTTTGCTGCCAGGTGAGCGTTAGTCGCTCCGGCAATACTTGACTGCAATAAACGGTGCGCGTTGCTTCCGCTCCATTTATTGCGTTCATTTTACAAGTTGGCGAACACTGGGTGTGCGTTCCTTGTACCCGTCTTACGAAAGGGAGAGCGCCATGGAACGAGGAATTGTGAAATGGTTCAACGCATCGAAAGGGTATGGTTTCATCACGCGTGAATCTGGCGGCGACATCTTTGTCCACTTTTCGGGAATCATTGGCGAAGGGTTTAGATCACTAAACATGGGAGACGTGGTTAGCTTTGAGATAGAGCATACGGAAAAGGGGCCGCAGGCGATCAAGGTCGTCAAAACCTAAACCGGAAGTGGATGGCAACAAGGCCCTGATGCGAAAGCAGACAGGGCTTTTTTCAATTCGATCCTGTTCGCGCTGCGACCCGCCCTCCGCCGATCCGGGGAATGCCCAACCGCTCACTCTGCCCCTGTACTCTACATTCTCTCCATTGCGTATTTTATCCACATGGTTTGACGCTCGCCCGGCTGCACAATGAGCAGATGCGCTGCGTCTTGCTTTCCCTGCGCGTACAGATTATGGGCATCGGTCGAACAGGTCTGGTTTTCCAAACAAAAAAAGTTGGGATTTTCGGTATAGACTACCATGTGGGTTAACTCCGGGGACGTCCATAATATCATCTTGATTTGCTTGTCTCGAATTTCGTACCAAGCCGGTTTTCCCTGCTCCATACCGCAGTAGACGTCATCCAGATAAAGCTGACTGAGAGCAGTAGCTTGGCGAAGGTCCTGCGCCAGGTCCTCTATTGGCTCCAGCCTACCCGTAGGAAACAAATCTATGGCTTCCAGATGATATTTGGCTGGGACAGCTATGAATGTTTCCTCTTTTCTCCCCAAGTAATTGAAGAACGGATGCAGCCCAAATCCATAAGGGATAGGTCGTGTGTCCTCATTTTTGATGGAAAACTGTATCTTGACGCCCTGGCGATCCAGGATAAATTCCAGAGTGATTCGATGCCGGAATGGCCACAGTTTGAAGAGAGCGTGAGTGGAATCAAAGTCTATATGGGTCGTGACCCGGGCGCTGTGTTCGTCAGCGCCATGCTCCGCTAATTGCCAGACGGCTCCGTGAACCAATCCATGCAGAAAATGCCCTTTCCAGTTGGGGGAGAATTTGAACGTCTCGCCGCCAAAGGTGAATTGGCTGTTGCGCACCCGATTGGGTGTGGGGTAAAGAACCGGAATTCCATGTCTCCGTTTCTGCACTTCACGAATCGAGGGTGCCTGCCAAAGAAGCTCGTCCTCCCCCAGTTTTAGTGAGAACAAATTCGAGCCGGCTGCCGGGATGATGCCGGCGGTTTTGTTAAGAGCCGGATTTGCGTCCCGGTACTGCAAGTGAACCACTTGCCAGCCCGTCTCCGCATCGACGTTGACGACCGTCGAAAAGGCGTTCTTATCTTCTGTCATTTTCCCTCGCACAATATTTGATAAGAGAATGCAAAGCAATAAGACTGTCGAAGGGTGGTTGCTCATGCGCAATGGCGGCGATTTTGATTCATCACCGTCCTCTTCAGGAAAAAGCCGCCTGTGTTTGACCGTCAGGCCGCGCCAATTCTACGCACCTGATAGTTGCGGGCCAGCTCCATAAATATCTCCACGTCGCTCTCCGCACTTGCTTTCAATCCATCAAAATAGAAAACGCGAATGGGAAAGTCATGATGCTCGCGGCTGACGCGCGGATACACCGCCTCGCAGACGATGCCGTTCATGCAGGTGAATGGGCTGATGTCTATGACGCCGGCGGCCCCCCTCTCATAATACCAAAGCGCCTTGCCGAGGCTGATGACCATTTCCCCCAGAGCGCCCTCTCGTGGCAGGTAAGGTCGACTGCGTTGCAGAATTTCGCCAACGTCCTGTGGCTCCTCGTAACCGACAAAATCCTCTTTAAAAGGCTCCAGCAGCTTGTGCTCATCCGCGCGCATGACTGAGTGTTTGATCTTGCAGCCTAACATGCGAAAAGAGAGGCGGCGCCCTTGCCGTATCAGGCGCAGACGCTCTTCATCATTGGTGTACCACACCCACTCGGAGATGTCCGACATCCAGGCTTCGCCGCCGTGGCGCTCAATCAAGCGGAGGAGTTGATCGTTGCTAAAGTCGTTCAACCGGCAAAAAATCTCGCCGACGATGCCGATGCGCAGCTTTGGCTTTTCTTTATCTGCTGGAACGCTTCGAAATTCATCACGCGATTTTGTAAGAGCGGCGACTATCAAACGCAAGCGTTGCGCGTGGCTGACTCCTTCAGCAGCAAGGGCCGAGCAGACGCGATCTAACGACTTGGCAAAGACAGCATCGGTCGAGCCAGGATCAACTTCATAAGGACGGGTTTTTAGCAGCATCTTGCGCAAAATGTCGGAGGCAACCGTCGCCCGCCAGCCCGTTCGCACCAATTCGGTTGCCCCAGCGCCGATTCCATCATAGCCATCGGAGCTAGTGGGGGAGAGCAGCAGAATGTCTTGTTCCCCGCGCTCGTGAAATATCTTGCGCGCTAACGGCAAATAGTGGCCAAAGCGGCACGGACCGTTAGAAGTCGGGAGAAGGAAGGCTGTTTTTGCAGGATCATAATCCGGCTGCAGAGTGACCTTGAGAAAATCGCCCAATGTCACGGCTTCGGGCAAGCACTCATCGCCCGATAGATGTTTGCGCGCCAGAGCCAGCGTTTGGGCGTCGCTGTCCGGTGTTGGCTGTGCTTCCACGCCGATGGATTGGAATGCAGCGGCCATACAGCGGGCACCCTCATAGGACATTTGCGGGATGTAAAGTTTGCGACCTAAAAGTGTCTTTGATTTTTCCATTTACTCTTGCGAAACGCCACCTCTCAATCAACAAGCAAAAGGGTACTACGGAAATTTAGAGGACAGGATTGACCGGATTTAATGGATGGACAGGATTGGCGTCCGGGAAATCCAAAGTTCATCCCGTCAATTTTGGGCAATCCTGAGCCTGTCCAAATGTCGTTCGGAATGGACGAGATTCAATTCATGGAAAGACTCAACCTACCTTTTCAGCACTCCAAACAGCCAACAAAGGTTTTGACTCTTCCAACCATACCTCGCGTGCTTGAATCCAGTAATCCCTTGCTTTCCAGATAAGCCTCGCAGCGCGTCATTACGCCGGCGTCATTGCTGTGATCGTCAAACTGTAATGTCAAAAAGGGCGCGCCGGTCGCTTGGCGAACAAAGTGCTTGATGTACGAGTCCGGGCCGCATTTGAAATTGGTAACATAGATGACGTGTAGATGGCGATTTTGCCCAACAAAACCGGCAGCCTGTAATATTCTCCTGCCATAATTCCAAAACATATTCTCGTGGATAGCGCTGATGTCCAAATGATCTGCGGGTAGAAAATCCATGGGAATGATGTTGATGCCGTATTGCTGGCGAAGCTTCCCCGGCACGTTCAGGTTAAGGCCGCTGTCATAAACGTTGTAAGGTCTGCCGAGAAGAACAATACCACTCTGATTGTTGATAGCCAAGGCGTCCAATGCCTGCCGGCCCATTTCTTTGACCTGCGCCTTGAAACTTTGCTGCATGGCATAGGCCAGCTCCACAGCCCTATCGTTGGTTTTGCGAGTCACCCCTAATCGCTTTGCCATCGGTAGCAGTGCTTCTTTCACTGCTTCTTTACCGTCACGGAACCGAATAACCGGCGCAAGAATCTGTTCGCGTTGCTGCTGGTCGAGCAATGTGTTCTTGAGTACTAGGGGCAAAGTCTGCCCCCAAGGGCAGTACCATGATTCCGTGGCGGAATCTTCCGTTTCCGCATTGATGGCATTCGGGACAAAGATGAAATCCGATTTTTGCTCGAACAAATCGATCACATGCCCATGTGCGGCAATGATCGGGAAGCATGGCTCGGCAATGCAGAGTTCTCGGCCTTTGGCAATCAATGGACGCTGGGTTGGTGAGGACAGAGCGATCTCAGCACCCAAAGCGGAAAAATAGGCACGCCAAAAAGGAAAGCGATCGTAGAAATACATGGTGCGAGGAATTCCAATACGGATGCCCAGTCCGTCTGGCCCCGGCGTATCCTGCAAAAGCAAATCCTGGTACAGGCCGATCAAATCGGGAATGGCCGGTTGCTGCGGCACCTTCCGCTTCTTGCGAAAACGCTCCGAGCACTTGTCGCCCCAATAAGTCTTCTCCCCTTCCACCGTGCATTCCTGCACATCGCATTGATTGGAGCAGGCTTTGCAGGCGATGTGGCGCATGGTAAAGTCAACCTGCGAGAGATCAAAGCCGCGAAATCGGCTGGGTGATTGCGTTTGCCGCATTTTCTCCATAGCCAACAAAGCGGCGCCGATCGCGCCCATGACCCCATTATGGGGGGGGACGACAATCGGCTTCCCCAAAGTCGTGGCAAAGGCAGCAGCCACCGCCCTGTTGTAGGCCGTGCCGCCTTGGAAGTAAATCACCTTGCCGATCTTTCGCCCGCGTACCACCCGGTTGAGATAGTTCTGCACCACGGCAAATGCCAGACCGGCGGTGATGTCCTCTTTTGGCACTCCCTGCTTTAGATAAGCCGTAACGTCCTTTTCCATGAAGACGGTGCAGCGCTCGCCCATCTGCACCGGATTATTGGAGCTGAGCGCCAGCCGTGCAAAATCGTTTTCAATGGAGATTCCCAGCTTCGCCGCTTGCTCTTCGAGGAACGAACCCGTGCCCGCCGCACACGCCTCGTTCATAGTAAAGTCCACCACCACGTCATCCTCGATGGAGATGAACTTGGAATCCTGCCCGCCGATTTCAAAAATAGTATCCACCCGCTCATCGAATAGGGTTTTGGCGACAAAGCTGGCTCCGGTTTTATGGGCGGTAATCTCATCGTAGATCGCATCCGCTCCCACCAACTCGCCGATAAGCTCCCGGCCCGATCCGGTCGTGCCGACGCCGATTACATTGATCTTCCTCGCCCACTTGTCATTCCAGCGGGCCAGCTCAGTTTGCACCACCTGCACCGGACGACCGTCGGTACGGGTATAGATTTCATCAAGGACTCGCCCGGCTTCATCCAGTAAGACCAAATTGGTGCTGACCGAGCCAATGTCGATGCCCAGGTACACATCGAGAGGATAGCGCCGCGAGTTGGAGGATGATGTTGGGCGGAAGCCGTCGAGTATGCGCACCATGGAAGTGTCCAGCTTGCGCGACATTGCCGAGCGGCTTTGTGCTTCGGCGCTGTGCTTCTGCAGGCGAGCGAGGGATTCCATCCGCAGCTCCACGCCGCCGGGCAACAAGGCGCAGCCCAAGGCGCCAAAATGATTATGTAATTCCGGGACAATGAAATCATTCTCTTCGACGTTTAGTATGCTGCGCATCGCCTCGACCACGCCAAGGTTCGCAGCGACACCGCCGATGAAAACGATCTTTGCTTCCAATGCCTTGTTGCGCAAGATGGTGCCCTTGTAATTGCGCACCACTGCTTCGCACAGACCTTTGAAAATAGCGGCCGGGGAATAGCCCCGCTGCTGAGCGTGCACCATATCGGATTTGGCAAAGACCGAACAGCGACCGGCGATGTTTGCGGTGGCATCCGCGCTGAGCACCAATGGACCGATGTCTTCGACCTCGAAACGCAGGCGGGCCGCCTGTTGGTCGATGAAGGAACCGGTGCCGGCGGCGCATTCGCCGTTACGCTGGTAGTCAAGAATGGACAGCTCCTCGGTCGCGGGGTCGAAGGAAACGCGCATGTATTTCGAGCCGTCCCCGCCGATTTCCAAGACGGTGTGCGCATCGGGGATCTTGGCCACCACGCCGCGACTAATGGCCTTGAACTCGTTGATGTAAGGGACGCTCAAAAGCTCGGCCACCCGTTGCCCTTGAGAGCCGGTAATCTGAAGCAGAGGTAAATTTGCAGAAGGAAAGAACGAAACCATTTCATTGAGCAGACCATAAGCGGCAGTCTGTGGATTACCCAAAACCTTTTTGGGTTTGAAGGTAACCAAGGGACAGGCGGCAAGACTATCAACCCTTTCGATGTGTGAAGACGCACGGAGCTTGTCCTCAAAGCCGACAGATAAACCGCGCGGCACGAGGGCGACCAGCTTGGCGTACACCGAGCCGACATCCAGACCTAATCGAACTTCTTTTAATGCCTCAAATCCCAAGAAGGCTTTTCCTTATACCAAATGAAATGCAAGTCCAAACAGAAATCGGCGCGCAAAGATAAGAAACGTCGGGGATTGAAACAAGGGGAAAACTGGAAAGGATTGCACAGAAACTCATACTACCCCGGCAACCTTGGCAATAGCCTTGGATGCGTATTTCGCAGCAGCCTTAATATCGGCCTCGGTGAGCTGCGGGTACTCGGCGATGATCTCTTCCGGTAAATAACCGTCAGCCAAATGATCCAGAACAAGCTCCACGGGGATGCGGGTTCCCCTGATCACCGGCTCGCTGTGCATGACACTCGCGTCACGCACGATTGTAGATCCTTTCATCATGATAACCCAAATTATTATTCCGTCATTCTTTTGACTTGGCCTCTCTACGATCCAACCGACAGAAGATAAGAAAGAGCGATGATTGTTACAAGCGGAAAAAATGGCAAGGTAAAGCACCGGTCGCAGCCTCAGCAAATGTTTGCGAGGTGGAAAAACATGCGAGGAGATTTATGGGAGACTTCCTAGCTGTCTCTCAGCATCAAGCAACTCACCAGATCCAGCAGGAGAGACGTATTTGACGATTCCCACTCCCTTGGCGAACCAATAGGTGTTGCCTCCCGCCATCAACGGCGCTTCCGTAGGATCAAGATACGCCATGTCCATCCGCATGCGAATGCAATAGGGAAAAGTGCCTGCGGCAACAACCACTTGCTCGACCGACTCGATCTCATAATCGACTCTCATTCTCAATACGGTATTCGCCGAATCTTTTCTGGTCTCCATCACATCAACACTTTTCTCGAATCCGACTCGACCGGAGATCGGGCTGATTTCAACAGGCGGATTGAAAGAAATGGCCGGTAAAAGAGGAATTTTCGGCTCAAACTCAAGCCAATAAAGTCGGCCCTGCAGCATGAGATATTTCTCCTGCCAGGCGATATTGCCGAGGGTATCGCCAAAACTGAGAGTATACTGAAGGCCATCATCCCTTTCTATTTCATCCATAACGACCACTTGGCCCAATGAGCCTGAGTAAATCCAGGTAAATCCTTTTTTCATGGGGAAATAATCGGAAGGCGTAAACTTGCTTCCGCATCCAATGGTTAGCCCCAACAATCCCCCTGCTGCAAGAAGGATTGCTTTTCTCATACGATGTTTGTAGGCATTCCTTAAGTGGTAAGAACTGCGTGCTCAAAAACTAACATGATGGAAGTGCAGAGAAGAGTGGATTGTAATAAAATCGTGGAACTGTGGCGATCAAACTTCCGCTAACCGGCTTAGGCGAAAAACTCTGCGACGCCGCTTATCTGCGCAATCTCGCCCATGAACATGCGATGATAATCTTTTCTGGGATAATGATCGTTGATCCGTGCATCAACAAAGGCGCGTGGATCGAGATCTTGAGCGTAAATAGTTCGGGCTTCGACAATCAAGTGGGATTCAGCGATGCTCGGAGAAAGGACCTTCTTGCTGGGAATCGCCGTTAGGCCCGCTTCCGCAAATTTATCTACGTCCTTCCCGGAGGCGGTGCCGCAGTAAGCCAGCTTGTCGCGATATTCAGCCGAGAAAAAATTGACGGTGAAATCCGGGTGGCTATTCATGAGTCCGAATGTATACCGCGTCGGGCGGACGTAAACGACAAAGATATTCCGATTCCAAAGCACCCCCATGGTTGCCCAGCTTATGGTCATGCAATTATGCTTCTGCATATCCTCCACGCAGAGCAAAGCGCCGCGTAACAGATCGCCCGAAAACAGGTTCAAGTCGAGAAGGTGCGGGGAAATTTCTTTTCGTTCCATTGGGCCTCACTCTAACGAATGGTGTCATAAAACCTGTGAGGTTTTGAAAACCTCACAGGTTTTTCCTGCACGAAAATACCAAGAATTACGCTTTCACGCAACAACAATTTGCCGGCGAAAATATCTTCCCGCCCTCAAATCAAAGCTCCAGCTCAAGGAAGCGTCCCGATACTTTGTACCCTTCCCGCTTCACGAC
>DYKH01000025.1:29751-33121 GCA_020722685.1 Caldithrix sp.
AAAGCTCCAGCTCAAGGAAGCGTCCCGATACTTTGTACCCTTCCCGCTTCACGACCGGCAAGGCGGAGACAGCCGCGATGTATTCCTCAATCTGGCCGGCATCATAAAGCTCGCCGGTCTTGTAGTCGATAATCATGATTTCCTTCTGCCGCTCATTGACCATCAACCGATCCAGACGAAGCTCGCGACCTTTTGGGCTAAACAGAGTGTGCTCGGTAAACACCGTCGGCCAAGTATTTGCGTCGAATACGGAGTGGTTGGCGTCTATGAAAGCATCGACCTTTTGCACGATGGCCTCGATTTCCTCGGGGACGAAAAGATTGCCGTAAAAACTCAGCGCATGGGAGGTCGCATTTTTGCGTTCGCTTTCAGTGCCATGCTTGACGAACGATAGATAATAGTGCGCCAAATTGCCCTTGTCAATCGCTCGATTTTGGAGGTAGATCGTCTTCCAGTCCGCGAAACGTTCTTTCTCCAGCCGCTCTTTCTCCAACGTCAAAAAAGTGGATGGATCGACCTGCAAATATCGCCGGATGAAAGGAAATTGCGCCAATGCCTGCGGCTCAGCCGGCTCGCTAACGGTTGAAAGCCGGCCCAGAGTGCCAAGGACGTTGTGCCGATTACTTGTTTCCAGCGAATGCTTGTCCGCGAAAAATCGGTAGATGGCCATCATCAGTTGGGCGTCCACGGCAGGGCATTCTGCTGACTGCATTTCATCCACCAGTTCCTCGAAGCCTCCCGCTTTTTTGTAGGCGCAATAGATGAACAAATTCCTCTTGGCGCGGGTGATGGCGACATAAATATTGTTCAGCTCCTCAATCGCTTCCCTCGCCTCTTCGCGCTCACTCAGATGCCTGCGTGAGCACAGCGGCAGAACATGATCGAAATTGAAGGTCAGCGCATAGTCCTGCACTCGACTAAAATCGGGGGCAAAATCCAGATAATACTGCAAACGCCCGGATTCCTGCCTGGAACGGGCGGAGAGATTCCAATAGAGAAACACATTGGCAAACTCCAGGCCTTTGGCTTTGTGGATGGTCAGCAGCCGTATGGCATTGGCGGCTTCCAATCCGGGTTGTTGGAATTCTTCGTCAGCCTCGTGATCGTCGCAGTAATCCAGAAAGCCTTTTAGGCTTTTGGGATATTCTGGCGCAAAGCTTTCAAAGGCAGCCGACAGCTCCAGGAATCGAATCACGTTCTGTGCGTCGCTTTCCAGAGGGAACAATCCGGCGACATTATACTTTTGCAAGAGCAACTTGACGAACGGCAGTACTTCACCCACTTGCGTCGCTGCGGTTTTTCGCCCATTCATTCGTAGGACGGCGGCGCTTTCGGCAATGCGGGCGATTTTCTCAATCGCTGAGATACCTTTCGCCATGGCGAAAAACATATCCGAGAAACCATTTTGTTCATTCGCCGCTCGATACGCCCACAGCACCTCTTTCAGCTCGACGGCATCCATCAGCACATAATCAGAGCGGAGGAATCTGAGCAAATCATAGAAATCGTTATAGACAAAATAGCGAAGCAAATATATCATCGGCTTGATGGTGCGGTGCTGCAAAACCGAGCTGGAAGATTCAAGAATATAAGGGATGCCGTATTCGTCGAGAACTTCGGCGATGAAACTCAGGTCGCTGTTTTTTCGCGCCAATATGGCGCTGTCTTTCGGCAAAATCTTTCCATCTCGGATCAGCGGGCAAACGATCTTTTCTGCCATTTCGCGCAGCGTATCTTGCTGCTGCGAAAGGTCATTCTCGTTCTCTCCGCTATCGGCATAATTACGCAAATTGATTTGTATATAGCCTTCCCCGCATCGATCCTTTGCCAGCACAGGGTCGTAGGGCCAAAGGATGCTCTGCTGCGACAGTTGCTCATGAAATACTGGGTCAGCAAAAACGCCATTGACAAACTCGATGATCTTTTCCTCGCTGCGGTACGAGGTCGACAGAGTGATTTTTTCCGGTTCGTTCAGAATGACGGGGAGCTGCTGCAGCAAATCGCGCTCGCCGCCGCGCCAGCCATAGATGGACTGCTTTTCGTCGCCGACCACGATCACGCCGCCATATTCCTTCGCCCCGATGCCGCTGATCAATTCCTGAATGATGGGCAGCAGAATCTTGAACTGAATGATACTGGTGTCCTGAAACTCATCGACCATCACAAATCGAGTCCGGCTGGACAAGTATTCGTAAAAAGCATTGGTGACAGAATCGCGCTCGATCAGCGAGAGCTGGGGATCGTACAGATACTTAAAGGTGTAATAGGTAATGTCGCTGTGAGTAAACGTCCGATCACGGAATTTGATGGCGTCATATTTTTCAAAGACCAGCTTGGCGATGGCGGCGATTTCTTTTTCTTCCGGCAACAGTTGGGTGTAGAAGAAGTATTCTGCCAAGTAGCCGGTGGCCTCCTGGATGCTGGCTCTAAGCTCTTGCGCCAATTCCTTGTGTTGTTGTTTGCGCAGCAATTTGCTGCCGTTCCAAAAAGGCTCGGCCTTGAGGAGCGTCTTTTGCTCCTGACGGAGAAAAGTTTCATCGGCCAGCTTGGTTCGCACCATTCCGGCTAAATCACCGGCAGCCGCTTTTCTGTTGCCGACAAAAAGCGCATAATAATCTCTCTTTAGAATATCCTGCAACGGCAAGTGAATTTGATCCGTTGCCAAATAGGTTTGAAATCTCCCCAAGACGTGATCAAAGGCATCCTGAAAGCTCCTTAACGATGCATCCACAATGGCCTTTATTCTTGCCTGATCTTCGTCGTGATTCTCCGATTGCTCGATGAGGTGAAATGCCCAGCGGCTATCGAGAATTGATTTGATGAAGTGATTGTAATCTTCAATCTTTTTTCGCCCCGACCGCTGAAAAAGGTTTATGATGGTGTTAAGGTGCGCTTCCTTTTCCAGAATGAATTGATAAATTTCCGCAAACAAGTCATCACTCAGGTTGTTGTCAATTTCAAAATCAGGCAGGCCCCAATAGGGAAGGATAATGGATTTGAAAATGCTTTGAGTGAACGAATCGATGGTGCTGATTTGCACCGAGTTTTTGTTGAGGAGCATTTCCTGGTAGACGCGGCGAAGATAGAACAGATCATCCGCAGTCACTTCTGCGCCGAGGATATTTTTCAGGTTGGTGCGCAATTCCTCGGCCGGCGAGGCGTCATTTGTCAGGGCAGCGAGGTGCTCAAAAATACGGTCGCGAATCTCCGCCGTCGCCTTCTTGGTAAAGGTGATGACCAAGATCTCGCTAAAATGGATGCCCTTACCACGGAATTTCAGCAACAGGGCGATGTACTCAAGGGACAAGCGATAGGTCTTGCCGGTACCGGCGCTGGCGCGAATGACTTTTTTGATCAGATTTTCTGACAT
>DYKH01000025.1:33221-49601 GCA_020722685.1 Caldithrix sp.
ATAAGAACTGAAGCAAGCATTATGATTGTGCTCTAATTCTGAAATATGAAAAGGAGATCAGTCTTTGTTTGGGGCAGTACTCTCTATTTTGCTCGCAAGAAAAAGGTCTATGCGAAAAATATCCGCCATTTGCTCAAGCTGGGATTTTTTCTCAGGGGGAGCGAACCCTTTTTCTTTCAGCTTGGCAAAAATCTCCTGCAAGTTGGCGATGAAATGCGCGCGCATCTCTGCCCGGCTCTGAAATCTCTTGCGAGCGAAGCGATACAGATTCCCCAACTCCTCTTGCTTGCGATCAAGGATCTGAATAAAGTACGAGGAAACCTTTTCGGCCAATTCCGGCTTATCCAGAGCATAGTAAAACAGCTCGTAGATGAGCAACTGCATGGCGTCGGTAGTCTTGCCGGTTTTATAATCAAAAATCAAATACCGGCTCGCATCCGGCTGCTCGATGCGCAGATCGGCCCGCCCACCCAATCGAACTTGAAGGCCAAGGTCGTTTTCTGCCGGGGACAATACGGTCCTGAAATTTCGTTCCGAGGCGGTGGAGAACTCTCTTTCCGGTATGACATCAATCCTTTGATTGCTGAGGCCCATTTCATGCAGAAAGGCAAGAAATGCCTCGACGCCTTCGCGGATGAGGGGGCGCAGCACGTGCTCGAAGTAGATGAAAGTGTGATTGTGGGGAATGCGGAAGTAATAGTCCAGTCTGTCGCCAGCAATTTTGCTAATGGCGGCATCTACGAATTTTCTCTCTACCCCGGCAAAGTCATAGCCGAATAACGGTGCGGCAAAGACTTGCTCCAGAGAATTCCAAAGCGTCATCAAAATATCATGCACCATGGTGCCGATGAGCTTGTCGGAGAAATCCAGGCTTACCGATTTGACGCGCTCCTCAGCGCCGATGAGGTGCCGGATGTAGTAGGCAAAGGGATGATCGCGCAGGGTTTTCAGAGCATAGTAATTGAGGTCGATGCGCCCTCCGGCAAAATCCCGCTGGATTTCCAGTGGAATGGCATAGAATTCCGGCTTTTTGCTTCGCTCTTTTTGCACCTGGTAATCTTTCTTCGGCTCAAGGAACTCGTTGAGCGCGGCGGCATAAAACCGGTCTTCGACCTGACGGTACTCGACTTTCTCCTTGGGAAAATACAAAGCCACCTCTTCGAGAAAGGGGCTGACGGCAATGTTTTCATCCGTGTTCTTTTGCGTGAAAAGGTAAACCTCTTTCGAGTTTAGAACCAAACGCAGAAAGTAGTACTTTTCCCAAAGCTGAACGTCCTCAAAGGTCTTCAAGCCCAGTAGCTTGCGTTGCCGTTCGGTGAAAAGGAACGGAATTTGTCGCGCGCTCGGCAGTTTCCCCTCCACCACATTCAGAACGGCGACCTTGTTGTACTCGATATTGCGCGTGTCCATCAGCTCCGTTATCTCGATGCGCCCGGCTTTCTCTATCGAGTAGGTATAGCTCACCCGCCTGGGCTTCATGTAATCGATGAAAAGTCTGAGGATTCCGCCGGCGGTTTTGGCTTGCCGCATCGGGTCGTCACCGGATGCGAAATAGGTCGACCAATCCGTGATCAGGCCGAGTTTTTCGATGGTAGCGAAATCGGATAACAGCCGGTAAAAAGAAGCGAGCAAATCTGAGTACCGGGCCTCAACGGGTGTGATAATTTGCCGAATGTGAAAGCCGTTCTCTGCATCGATGCAATCGATCAGATCCCCGATGCTGGCGATTTGCAGTGTGTGCTTTAACAAACGGAGAACAGCCAGCAGTGGCGCTGCTCCTTCGCCGGATTTGATTTGAAAAAACTCCTGCTCCAAATCCAGGTATTTGTAATCGAAGCCGATGAGCTCATACAAGTATGCCAAAGTCTGTTCCCGGATCGGCTGCAACTGTTCAGCACCTTGAGCGGACAAAACGTATGGGAAAAAATCATCGCTCAAAACCGCATCCAGCAGCGATTGGAGCGGCAGCAGGCGCTTTTTGCGCTCCGGCTCCCAAGTCAATTCGCTTACCAAATTGTGAAGCGTTCGGAAAAAGCGATAGACCGAGGTATGCTCAAAGCGCAGGCTGCTGCCGAGATTGAATTGATCGATGGCCAGAAATGCAGAATAATTCTTTTTCAGAAAGGACACATCAACCAGATGCTGCAATTGACTGCGGTCGATCTCTTGCAGCAGAGCTGTCAGCATGGAAAAGTCATTCTTGCATTCGATGACATGAATTCTATCCGTGCGATAATCGGACAAATCCGGCAGGGAGAATTTGCTAATTTCCATTTCCGCCGTGTTCACCAGCTCCGCAGGAAGCTGATAAAATATGGTCACATGCTTCCCCGCAGCAAGCAGCGAACGGATGATGGCTTTTTCCAGCTTGGTATAGTAGAACTGATTGACAAAAACGACGCGCTGAAATGGCGCAAGCTCATCCATGTTGATGCGTTCAGGTCTGTGGGTGAAAATGACGTCTTCAAACCCCCTGTCTTGGATCGTCGCCTGATATTGACGTTTTATGGATTTCAGTCTTTGGAAAGTGTCGGACTGCCAATCCAAAAGCTCGGCATCCAACACAGAGAATGTCGATTCAATGTTTTCCTGTACCCATTCCTCGTTGAACTCTTCCCATAGATCGAAGAATTGCTGCGCCAGTTGAATAGAGTTGAAGTAACTGTGTATGGAGAACTTTATCTTGTCGTCTTCCGTAAGCGAGGCAAAAAAGGCAAGAGTGCGCTTTTCCTCTTTCAACAACGGCTTTGCCGTGAAGAATAGCTGCTCCTTCAAAGCCTCCATCGTGAGGAATTTGACATTGGAGAAATCCCAGTTCTTTTGCGATTCCAGGATGGCGATACGCTTATTGTTTTCGGTGGGAAAGACAAAGACGGTGTCCGGCAGAGGCTGTTCGAAGAGAGCCTTTTTGATGACATTTTCCCGAAAGGAGCAAAATTTGAATTCAGGTTGGGACACAATTCATCTCTTGACTATTTGGTTTCTTGGCTCAAAACAATCTGCTAAAACCGACTGGAGGTGGAAGCTTTTTCTGAACAGCATCCTGTGTATTACCTTCATTGCCACATAAGATGATTTCAGGCAAATCTATGCTATGCACTGCCCCATTGCAGCTCGATCTCTGTCAGGGTAAGATCCCTACGGGATGACATCTCTCCCATCATCATCAAGTTCTGCCAATTGCAGTCAATGGGCTGCTTTTTCCCGCGCCAATCTTTCCCTCGCTTCTGCGAACATGGGCTCGGCGAAGCTGCTGGGCCAGGTGCGTTCCTCGAAAGACCGCGTCGCCACGGATTTTAGAAATCCGGCGAATTGACTGAAATAGGAACCGTAGATGTGAAAGCTGTCGGCGATGTCCACATATCTTCCAACTTGCACGGGCTTGCCAATCTTCTCACCAATCCTGGCGGCAATGCGCTTTTGCAGATCGGTCAGAGCGAAGGCATTCATATAGGCCGCTTTGTACGCATCGCGCGAGCGCCAGTGGGTGTTCATGTTCAAAGTCAGATTGCCATCCGCGTCGGGCAATAGGCGGCACCAGACGCGCTGCAAACAGGGCGGATCAAAAGTCGGTGGGTCTAACTTGGGATTCCAAGTGATGGCCTGCGCCCGCCGCGAATGGCCCACCTCGGAGAGTTTCACTATCAGGTAGTTGATCTGGTCGATGCTCTCACCTTCCATCTCGTAGGCGAACAGCCGCTTGTGATAGGTATACGTCCATTTGCCCTCTTCCGGGGCAATCCAGTGATCGTGCACGCCATCGACTACTTCCTGCCGATAGATTTCCAAGTCCTCCAAGCCGCCGGGAAAGGCGCGGTGAATGCGCGGCTCGGCAAAGGGGTCTTCCGCCACCCACATCATGGTGCAATCCTTGCTGGGTGGATCGCCCGGCTTGTCGTACTCGGTCTTGATAGAGACGCCCTTGTTCCAGCATTCCAACACCGCTTTTTCCCAAGCTTCGGGTAAAGTCTTGCCGGTTACAAATAGGGTGGGGATATTGCCTTGCATTTTGCCTCCAAAGATTCACTTGAAAATATTGCCGCGGATCGAAACAGAAAAACATGAAGGTCTGATAGGAAATTGCTCGTCACAGTCTGGTCGATCCACTGCGACTATGCAAACAGCAATCAAAAAAACTTTCCACAGATCAACACCGAACAACACGGACAACCTTGTTCATGGAATTCTTCATTAGAGGCGAGATTTGCCTTGGTTGCAAGAGAGCGATCTGCTCGTCCGATTGCCTTTAGATATTGCATCGAATTGGCGATTTTTTTGTCATACCAGGCTCTTTCCGTGACGTTCCGTGATGATCCGTGGTAAATCTCTTGTTTGGAAACCGATCCCGTAACCGCGCTTTTGTTCGATTAAAGCTTCTCCCAACAGCTTTCGTGATGCCGCAAGCATGTACACACCTAAAGAATTCTTCGGAGCATCTCAAATTTCTCCCCGCCGAAATCAAAAGCGAGCCCTACTCTGAGTCCGGTTGTTTTCAAGTAATTCAGCAATTGTGCTTCATCTTGGGTAGTCAGCGACTTGGTCGCTTTATTCTCTACAAGTACCTTCTCATCCACCAGCAGGTCCGCCCTGAATCTTTTTCTAAAAATGGCGTCCTTGTAGTGGACATCCAAATCCACTTGCCTTTGATAGGGTATCTTGCGGAGGTCCAACTCATAGCATAGGGCGTCTTCATAGACAGCTTCCAAATAGCCGCGTCCTAACACGTAGTACACTTCGCGAGCTGCGCCTATGATTTGATAGGTTAACTCTTTGTAAAGCAAATTCTCCATACATGGCCCCTTTCTTGACGTTTCAGTGAACTGGATCCTGCTTTTTCCTTCAAGCTCTGTGAAATTCTGTGGTGGACTGCTCCAAGTCACGTCGGTTCAACACCAATCCCATTCCCCTCAGCGACCTTAACTGCCGTTATTAATCCTGAATTCATTTATGAATCCTACGAATGCCCGAACCGTCTCGAGGGTGACGGCATTGTACAGCGAGGCGCGAATGCCACCGACTGCTCGGTGTCCTTTCAAGCCAACGAATCCAGCCTCCTTGGCTGCTTGGACGAACTTTTCTTCCAAAGCTTCGGTGCCAAGACGAAAAGTGGCGTTCATCATGGAGCGACTGCCTTTTTCGACCGTTCCCCGGTAGAAGCCATCGGACTGGTCAATGGCGGCATACAGCGTCTCGGCCTTTCTCCGATTGATGGATTCGATGGCGGCGACGCCTCCCTGATCTTTCGCCCATTGCAAAACAAGGTGCAAGATGTAAATGGCGAAAGTCGGCGGGGTGTTGTAAAGAGAATCAGACTCTGCATGAGTACGGTAAGACAGCATGGTGGGTATACCTTTGCGGCATTGCGCCAAAAGGTCGTCGCGAATAATCACGACCGTCAAACCGGCAGGACCGAGATTCTTTTGCGCGCCGGCATAAATCAAGCCGAACCGACTCACGTCAATCCGGCGGGAGAGGATATCACTGGACATGTCGGCAATGAGCGGCACCTCACCGACATCGGGAAAATCCGGCCATTGAGTGCCGTAAACGGTATTGTTGGAGGTGATGTGAACGTAGGCAGCCTTGGTATTTAGCTTCAGCATCTGCTGTGTTGGGATACAGACGTAATTCCGATCTTTCGATGTCGCTGCGACAACAGGATGGCCAACCAGCGCTGCTTCTTTTAGAGCTTTTTCGCTCCACAGACCCGTGAGAATATAATCCGCTGAGCCGTCCGGCGGCAACAAATTCATCGGCACCATGGCGAACTGGAGGCTGGCGCCACCTTGCAGAAAGAGGATTTTATAATTCTGCGGTATGTCCAAAAGCTCGCGCAGCAATGCCATCGCCCCGTAGTGCTCTTGCTCATAGACTTTACCGCGGTGGCTGTGCTCCATGATGGACATGCCCGTGTTTCGATAATCTAACATTTCCTGCTTTGCCTGTTGCACTACCGTCAAGGGCAAGGCGGCAGGGCCGGCATTAAAATTTCCAATTGTCCTCATAAGGGTGGTTATCTCTGTTTTCTTAAGGTGTAACTCTCATGAACGCTTGCTTCCTTCAGCCGCCAATGGGCAGTGGTGATCTTTCTGATTCGGCTCCAATGGAGGACTGATTCACTGATTAGATCCGTGGTCGTCGGTACCGGCTTTTCGGGAGCGTCCTTGCTTCCTTTTTCGGGCAATCGTCAGACCTATCGAGATTAGGCTTTTTTTCCGTGGCCTATAGGACGGTTCCAACTCCTCGACTTCTTTACCAACTTGCACTTCAATGGAAGAAGATTTTCTGACCGACAGGATTTGTGACGGATAAACGCTGCGATGTCCTGTCATCAGGAAACTAATGACGCATACAACGGAAGCATACGGGGCGATTGTCCGGCCAAAGAGCTCGATGGCCATAATGCTCGCCGCAATGGGCGTATTCGCAGCACCGGCTAAAAGTCCCACCAATCCTAAAGCAGCGGCCGTGGCCCGATCAAGTCCAAAGATCCCAGCTAACATCGAACCTGAAGTCGCGCCGATAAAGAATATGGGAGTCACGATGCCGCCGCTTCCTTCAAAATGAAGGGTGATGGCGGTGAAGACCATTTTTACCAAGAACGCATACCAAACGATGTGGCCCCCGTTCAATGCTTGCTCGATGGTTTCCAATCCCAAGCCAAGATATTGCTTGGAAAAAACCAATGTCAGAACCACCAGGGCCGAGCCGCCAAGGATACCGTTGAGCGGTCGCCAGAAACGCATTCGAGTAGCGAGCTTTTCGCCACCTTTCAGGACTTCGATTAGGAGAAAAGAAAACAGGCCGAATAGCAGTCCGACCAACACGACTTTGAAAAAGAAAGATTCGCTGAAAACCGGGGCAAAATCGATGGGGCGATAAAAGTAGCTCGTTCCAAGTGACGAGGACACCTGATAGGCGGTAATTCCGGCAACAAAAGAAGGCAACAGGACCTCGTACAACAGAGTGCCCACAAACAGCACTTCGACGCCAAAGATAGCGCCGGCAATGGGCGTGCCGAAAACTGAGGCAAAACCGGCACTGATGCCGCAGATGACCAGCTTCTTGCGATCATTGGCATCGAAGCGGAGCAGGTCAGCAAAGACCGAAGAAAGCCCGGCTCCGATTTGTGCGCAAGGGCCTTCTTTGCCGGCAGAGCCGCCTGATGCCAAAGTCACCACGGTGGCGGCCAGCTTTACAGGTACCACAACCGCCTTGATCTTGCCTGATCTGCGATGGATGGCTTCGATAACTTTTTCGGTGCCATGTCCTTTCGCATCAGGGGCTAGGTATTTTACCAATATAGCGCTCAAGAAAAAGGCAAGGGGCATCAGCAGGTAAAAGTACTGATACTTATTGGCAAACTCTGTACTATAACTTAGGGCCTTTAAAAAAAGGGTCGTGGAAACCCCAACGATTAGTCCGACAAAAGTCGCAAGTGCGAACCATTTTAGGATGCTAATAAAGAGTACTGTTTCTTCGGCTAACCTACGTTTCATTATTCAAACAATCACGCAAAATCCAACTCAACGTGTTTCGTCTTCGCAGCTCTAATCGTCTTCCAGCAGGTGCATTACCAATCCGCTAAGGAGCTTTGGCTCGAACCAGGTGGATTTCGGCGGCATGACCTGTCCAGCATCCGCCACTTGCATCACCTGTCGAATTTCCGTTGGGAAAAGAGAAAACGCCACTTGAAAATCACCCGTGTCCACAAGACGTTTTAGCTCGATTACGCTTCCAACGCCGCCAATAAATTTCACCCGCTTGTCCGTTCGTGGATCGGCTATACCCAGCAGAGGCTCCAAAACTTCTTTCTGAAGAATGCTCACATCTAATTGATCTATTGGATTAGGGCTTTCGGCATCCGCCCTTAATGAATACCATTTCCCCGCCAAATACATACCCAAAACATGATGTTTGGAAGGAGAAAACAAATCACCATCCAACGGGTCGACAGTCAAACGATTTGAGAGCTCATGCAGAAAAGAACGCACATCCAAGCCGTTCAAGCCGCGCACGGCCCGGTTGTAGGGCAAAATAAGCATCTGCGTGTCGGGGAAAATGACGGAGAAAACGTAATTGAATTCTTCCTCGCCGTTAAATTGCGGACGCTGCTTTCTCATTTGCCGACAAACTTGTGCGGCCGCCTCGGAGCGGTGATGCCCATCGGCGATGTATAGTTCTTTGATTTGCTCAAAGCTTTGCTGGATTTGGAGAATCAGCTTGTCGTCCTCGATGACATGAAATGTATGCCGTACACCGTGATCAGCGATAAAATCGTATACCGGATCGCTTTTTGTCCCCAGCTCCAACAAGGCCGCAATGTTGGCCTGCTCGCGATAACATTGAAATACCGGCCCGGTCTGTGCGTTCAAGGCCAACATCAATTGCGCCCGGTCGTTGACCTTGTCCGGCTGTGTATTTTCGTGCTTTTTAATGATGCCGTTCAGATATGCGTCAACCGAAGTGCAGGCTACCAAGCCCAGTTGCTCATGCTTGCCCATGATTTGCTTGTACGCATAAAAACAAGGCCTCTGATCCTGCTGCAAAACGCCGGTTTCTCGCAGCCATGCCAGATTTTCGGCACCCTTGGCATAGACCGCCGGATCATAAGGGTCCGTCAACGGATCCAGATCGATTTCCGGTTTGGTCACATGTAGAATAGAGTAGGGATTGCCTTTTGCACGTTCACGCGCTTGTACGGTATCCAACACGTCATAAGGCGGCGCAGCGACTTTCTGAGCAAATTCCTTCCGAGGCCGCAAGCCACGAAAAGGACGGATTAGCGGCATTGAAATGATCCTTTTCACAACACCAAAAGCTTTTCACGAAGCAATCGATTTTCAAGCGCCGGCCCTACCATCCGTCCGTGAGAATCTCGGAAATTTCCTGGTAGAGCCCCTTTCGCAATTGTAACGAGAATCCATGCAAAAGTCAAGTAAAGTCTGCGTAATTTGGATTGCCTTTCATCTCATGATAGAGTAAATTTGCCAAAATTGAACCCAACTTGAGTCCGACGAATTATGCAAACTCTTTCATCCAAGAAAGCAAAACCAAAAGTCCGGCTATTCAGAACGGAGATGATCGTTGCCTTGACCATCATTTTGGGATTATTGTTATTCGCCTCGGCAGTTTTGGAGATTCGCGGTTCCCGCCGCGAACTGAAGCATTTGCTCCGCGAAGAAGGCTTGGCCATGATGTCAGCGCTACAAAAGGGCACCAAGAATGCCATGCAGGCATTCGATTTGGTGGAGGACTTTATGGCAGAAAAGCTGCTGAATGAAGCCCGCCACATCGAGCGGCTCGATTACCTCAACGCCTTGACTCAGCAAACCCTCTCGCAAATCGCTGACCAGAGCAACATATTCCGCATCAACGTCTTTAATGCTGACGGTTCACGATCCCTAACGAATCGTCGCCCCGAGGGTGACATGGGTAGGCAGCAAGCGCCGAGGACACTCTTGCACGAAATCATAAAGGAAGGAAACGACGAATTGGTCTTGGGATTTCGGCAAGGCCGGTTTGGCTCCGGCAACCGTTTTGCCGTAGCCAAACGCCGGCGAAAAGGCGGGGCCATTGTCCTCAATATCGACGCCCAGCACATGCTGGAGATTCGTCGCAGCATCGGCGCCGGCCGGTTCATTCAGGATATCGGCGCCAGCGAAGGCGTGAGCTATGTTGTTTTGCAGGACACGACCGGAGTGCTCCTTGCATCGCAGGGTGTGCAACAGATCACTTCCATCTCGGAGGATAAGTTCCTGCAAGCGCTGGTAAGCTCCACCAAAGCTTCTACACGTTTTATCGATTATCAAGGGAAAGAAGTATTCGAAATTGTGCAAGCCTTGCAAGTTGAGGACAAGGCAGCGGGGCTTTTGCGCATCGGGCTGAGTACCCAACATTTGCGCGAGGCAGAGCGAAGCGCAATGGGGCGGATTGCCTTGGTCTCTGTGTTGTTACTCGGCATTGGCGTGCTGGTGGTCAACATTGTCTTGGGTGCGCAAAGCTATCGCAACCTGCGCCATGAATATGAACGCATCGAGACTTATACCGGCAGCATCCTCACCAATATGACCGAAGCGGTGGTTGCGGTGGATCGCAACGGCGCTATCACACTCTTCAATCGAGCGGCGGAAAAGCTGTTTGCTATCCATGCAACCCAGGCGATCGGGAAAGACTGTATGACCGTTCTGCCGTTGCTTTCTCCCATCTTTCAGCAAACATTGGACACCGGCACGGACCAGCCCGCCATGGAAATGTCCATGAAGAGTGGTTCGCAAGAATTAGTGCTGCTGGTGAGCGTGGCCCACCTTCAGAGCCGGAATGGCCAAATTGATACCGCCTTCGCTGTCATAAAAGATCTGACCCGGCAGAAAAAGCTGGAGGAAAGTTTACGACGCAGAGATCAATTGACGGCTATGGGCAGTCTTGCCTCCGGCGTGGCGCACGAAATCCGCAATCCCCTCAATGCCATCAGCATGATTGCCCAGCGCTTTAACAAGGAATTTGTGCCGAAAGCAGACGCCGAGGAATATCATCGTCTCTCGACTGCGATGTTCCAGGAGACCCGGCGAATCAATGAAATCGTGCAGCAGTTCCTACAATTCGCCCGACCGGCCAAGTTGAACAAACAACTCACCGACCTATCCCGGCTCGTCGCTCACGTTGCCACCTTGGTCGAGCCGGAAGCCAAAGAAAAGGGTATACTGGTGGAATACCACTGCAAATCGGTCCCAGAGATTTCGGTGGATCGGGACAAGCTGCAACAAGCTCTCCTCAACTTGGCGCAGAACAGCTTGCAAGCGTGCTCGACAGGACAAAAGATTACTTTTGCCTGCGAGCAACGAGATGAGAGCGTTCGCGTCATGGTGAGTGATACTGGTAAGGGAATCGCGAAAGAAAACCTGTCCAAGATTTTCAACCTGTATTTTACCACCCGCGAAGAAGGAACCGGCTTGGGATTGAGCATCGTGCAGCAGATCGTTTCTCAGCACGATGGAATCATCGAGGTGAAAAGCCAGGAAGGTGAAGGCACCACATTCACTATATCTTTGCCCATTTTGGAGTAAAGAATGCCCAAGTATACTATTTTGGTTGTCGACGACGAACGCACCCAGCGGGAGGCTTTGGCCGGATTCTTGAAAAAGCAAGGCTATCAACTACACGTCGCGGCATCCGGCAAACAAGCTGTGGAAATCATCCAACAGAATCCCATCGACATGGTGCTCACGGATTTGCGCATGCCGGATTTGGATGGGGCGATGCTTTTGCGTCTCACCAAAGAAACCAATCCCGAAATAGAGGTGATCGTGATGACCGCCTTTGGCAGCATCGAGGGCGCGACGCAAGCCATGAAAGATGGAGCCATCGATTTTGTCACCAAGCCGATTGATTTGGAGCAGTTGGAGCTAACCATTGCCAAGGCTTTGGAGCGCAAGCACCTTGTTTCGGAGAATCGCCGGCTGCGCGAGCTGGTTGGCGAACGCCTGCAATTCGGCGGCATCATCACCGCCAGCAACGTGATGGAACAGGCTTTGAGCGTGGCCTCGCGAGCGGCCGGCAGCAAAGCGACCGTTCTCCTTACCGGTGAGAGCGGTACCGGTAAAGAATTGGTTGCTAAAGCGATCCATCTGGCCAGTCCCAGAGCCGAGCAGCCGTTTGTCGCCGTGAACATGGCGGCCTTGCCGGAGAACCTGATTGAGAGCGAATTATTCGGCCACGAGAAAGGCGCTTTTACCGGCGCGGACAAATTTCGCCAAGGACGTTTTGAAATGGCGGATGGCGGCACTTTGTTCATCGACGAAGTCGGCGAGGTGCCGGCGAGCACGCAAGTCAAATTGCTGCGGGTGCTGCAGGGACAAGAATTCGAGCGCCTCGGCTCATCACAGCCGATCAAGGTGGACGTACGGGTGATCGCCGCCACCAATCGTCCGTTGGAAGAAATGATTAAAACGGGCCAATTTCGCGAGGATTTGTACTACCGGCTCAACGTGGTAAAAATCCAATTGCCGCCTTTACGCGAGCGCAAGGCCGACATCCCGCTCTTGGTGCAGCATTTTATCCGCCACTTTGCAAAAATGAACGACAAGAGCGTTTCCGGCGTCTCCAAAGAAGCCATGGATTTGTTGATCAAATACGCCTTTCCGGGAAACGTGCGCGAGCTGGAAAATATCATCGAGCAGGCGGTGGTTCTGGCGCGTGAGGATATGCTGACGACTGCGGACCTGCCTACGCATCTGCGTGGGAATGCTTGGGAAGGTCAAGAAGAAATTGAAGCATCAGGCAGCTTTCAGCAACGTGTGGAAGCTTTTGAGAAGAAGCTCATCCGCCAAGCTCTGCAAGAGGCGAACGGCATCCAAACGAAAGCTGCGGCATCCTTGGGCATGACCGAGCGGCACTTGCGCTACAAGCTGCAAAAGTATGGGATGAAATGAGTGGCTAGAAAATGGCTTTCCGGAGGCTTTGAAAGCTCCGGGAGGTTTAACAAATGTTTTGCCACTATCGAAATGTTGAACGAGCTTGAAGACGTTCTGAATCGCCCCCGGTTTTCGGACAGAATTGATAGCCTGAAAACCTCGGTGGCGGAGATAATGGCGGGAGTTGTCAGTTTGGTGCAGATTGTGCGGCTGAAGCGTGAAATTAAGTTGCGAGACGAGGAAAAGCCGATAGGTTTAGACGACCTGATATTCATCCATTGCGCGATCATTTCGGGCGATGAGCATCTACTTAGCCTCAAACACATAAGACAAATCCAAGTTCTTAAGCCGAACGATTTTTTGAGCCGATTTTCTCTCGCCTAATCTCCTCGGGGTTCTAATCTTGATTTTTTGTTTCAAACCTTTACTTATGTTGAACCGGTTCGAGGCCGTCGCGCTCCCTTAAAAAAGTTGACGGTGGCAAGACCGGATCCACTCTGCTGCCTCAAAACTCCTGCGAAATTCCCAAAGAGAAGAAACCGCTGACGTACTGATAATACGGATCGTTCGATTTGTTATGAATACCGGTCCAATTTATGGAAAGGGTTAGCGGCTCTCTGCCGGAACCAAGGGCAAGAGCCTTCTGTAACGTTAGCCAGGCCGAGCTACGAGCATCTTCGCGCAGCCGGCCGTCCTCATAGGGCGTGCCGTCCAAAGTCAGCGCCAGCCGTTGCTCATAGTCTTTTTGGGCCAGGCTGACCCCTATTGCCAATTTCATCCGCCATGGCAAGTTTTGTTTCAGATTCAAACTGATTTCCGGCCCGTCATAGCCGTAGATGTCATCGAACAGCTCTTCATCCGAGTAGTAAGAGCCTTCGGGATTTCCAAGGAAGCGTACCGAGTTGAGCAGGTTCTTACGCCAAAGCAATTCCGCGCTCAGACCCGTTTGCGCCGTGATGGCTTGCGCCATTCGAAACAGTCCAACAGCTTGTCTGCTGGTGCCATCGCCAAGGGTGACAATCTCTGGCAATCCTTCTACGGAACTGGTTGCACCGGACGGCTGATAGCGCTTGGTGAACAAATCCGCTTCTAAAATAAGGGTCGTGCCGCTGTCAAAGAAGCGGCTGACACGCCAATACAATGAGCTCTGCAAATGGGAAAAGGCACTCAACAAGGCATAGTCGCGCAGGCGAAATGTGACGCCTAAATAAGCATAAAACTGCTCGGTCAGATTGAGCTTCACATTGGCGTAGCCGGACGCCTGCTGCCATTCATACCAACGGTAGGCGTCTGTGTGCAGTTTCGTGCTCGCCTCCAAACCCGCATTCAGCCGGTGTCCCTCTTTGCTCCAATAGCGATAGTAGGCAAGCTTGGCCGAATGATTATGGAAGGTCCGATCTTGATAGTGCTTAAAGGCGTTGAGAGCCCCTTGGTAGCCTATCTGCAAACCCTTCCTCTCATCAGCCCATGCGTGGCTAAGAGCCGCATCGATGCTGGTATAGTAATCCGGCGTTCCTTTGTAATTGAAGAATGCATTGCTGAGATAGCCGCTTTCGCTGCTTATGGACATGCCGACCTGACTATGCGCTTGGCCAAACAAACTCACCATGACAAAAAGGACTAGGTATAAATATGCTCGTTTCATTTTTTTGCTGCCTTTGTAATAGCACGCGGCAACAGTTGCTTAACCGTTGCCGCAGTCTTTCAATGATTGTGATTTGATTAGCCGTTTCCGCGACCACCGCGGCCGTCCATGGAACCGGGGCCTTTCTTATCGCCGGCCGGGCCGTTGCCCTGATTTCCGCTTTTGCCAAAACCCTTTCCCATCTTGGCGCCGCGACCGAGACAGTCCTGTGGGCGAACCCAGTCAGCGTCCTTGCCGTTGGGAATGCCGTCGCCATCGGAATCGGTGATGCGGTCGTTGATGCCGTCTCCGTCTTCATCGATAAAGCCGTTGAAGCGGGCGCCCTTACCTTTGCCGAACATTTTGCCGGTGTTCAGCTTGACAAAATCCGGGTCTTGACCGTTGGGAATGCCGTCGCCATCAGCATCCGGGGCATTGTCATTGATGCCGTCGCCGTTCTCATCCACGAAACCGGTCTTGTCCTTTTGGCCTGGGCCAATGCCGGGTCGAACGTAATCTGGATCCTGTCCGTTGGGAACGCCATCGCCGTCTGCATCCGCGGCATTATCATTGATGCCGTCACCGTTTTCGTCTTTAAAGCCGCTGTCTTTGGCGGCACCTTTGCCTTTGCCGACTCCAATTTTGACATAGTCGGGATCTTGGCCATTGGGGATGCCGTCACCGTCGGCGTCCGGTGCATTGTCGTTATACCCGTCGCCGTTTTCATCGACGAATTGATTACCGTGCTGCGCGTCCGTCTGGCTAAAAGTCTGCGGGGCAGCTAAGAACAGGACAACCGCCAGCGCCATTGCGCCCAGCAGTACGAGTTTTGATAGGTGTTGCATGATGAACCTCCTTGTGGTGGTTGAGGGTGAAATGTTTTTTTGTTTTCTCACGACTGGCTTAGTCAACTATTGTGCCACTTTCGATAGGTTAAGATTCTGATCCTGTTAGCCATTGGGATTTCGTGTCTTAACCCCTCACGGCATTTCTCATCCTTCCGTTCTTTCCGTCGGAAACTCGACTAAATGGTCGAGGCTTGCGCCCAAATCGTCGAGCTTGGGAGCTACCGCCAATGTTCGGGAAAGCGATTTTGGAGAAGAGAAAAATTAGGAGAGAGCTACCCAGATTGACGCCGAAGCCAAAGAGAGAACGCCGAAGTTTCTCGGCCTGCCTATCGCGTCGAACAACAAGCCGGCGTACCAAACCTACCTTGCGGTGAGGCAAAACCAGCTAAAGCAGAACTCTTGCTGATTTCAGGGGAATTGTTTTGCGCGAAATAGTTCTGCCTATGTTTCTTCCTTTTGCTCGATCACCCTGTATAGTTATTTTTGCCGGAAAAGTAATTGCAATTTTCCCAAACATGCCTTATCTTGCACATGGGTTCTATCGTCCATAGCAGGAGAACGCCGATGAAAAAGACCTTTGTGTTAGATACCAACGTCATCCTCCACGATTCCAATTCTATCTTCCATTTTGAAGATAATGACAAATAAGAAAGGTGTCATTAGACTCAACCCTTATACCAATTATCACCTCAAATATGCTTTTGTAGAAGCGGCGCATCACGCTGCTACTCATTCAAGGTATCGAAGAAAATATCAATCAGATGTCAAGAGGCATGGAAAAGAGCGAAATTAAATTTGGCCCGCATGGCCAAACCGGTCTATTGGATGTTGACTCGCCAACAACCTTTTAAGCCGTGATGGCTTGAATGGCATCGTTGGTTGCCGCGAGGCTGGCGGGGAGCGCCCGGAATGACATGGCCGGCTTAAGGCCCATTGCTGAATGCGCCCCCGTCGGGTCAACCTTCTCAAAGGACACTTCAAGCACGGCTGCTCTTAGAACAGCCAACCCATAAAATTGGGATCAAGTACCTTGATAAATGTAAGAGTCCAATAGCGAGATCCTGAAGAACTGCAATCGGCATTGAAACCAACGAGTTGGTGATAAGAACATTCAATTTCGGCTTTTTAAATTAAGTGCTTTCCTTTGTTGTAGTGCTTGTTACTAAAGCTCCCCAACGCGAAAGAGGAAAGCGTTCTAAGCTATCATTTGGCCGACAACGTCTTTCCTTTTTTATTTGAGTGAAGCAATTATCCAGTATTCAAAAGGCCAATGGACGCCGGAAGATTCAATCCATTTCACAGAACAAAATTTCGGTGACAGGAGCGGTACGCGTTGAAAATGGAACTTTTTGTAAATGTCATTCCTGCGAATGCAGGAATCTCCTTTCCATTGCACGGCAGAAGGAGACCCCGGCATACGCAGAGGTGACCGCATCCTGTCCCGTTGCCTCAAAATAAAATGTAACCCAAATTATTTCTAATTGGGTGACACTAA
>DYKH01000625.1 GCA_020722685.1 Caldithrix sp.
TACGTGCTTGACAATAGCGACATTCAAGCGGTCGGATCACAGCAAGCTGAAGCAACAGGGCCGGCGCATTTGAAAGTGGGTTAAATTGCGGCTAAAAGGGCGTCGAGCGTCTTTGTGTTGAGTGCAGCGCGGAGTCGTTTTCTGCGCATGCTGGTTTTTGGTAACGAAGTGTCTCGCTTGAGCAAAGAAAGTACAAAACGACGCAACCCACCCATGATCGCCGGCGCGCTCCCTTTGCGAATCCGGCTCTTGTCCTCGGTAAAAGTGACATCCAGCGTCCAGTGCAGCGAGTTCTCGACCGTCCAGTGCTTGCTCACATATTTTGAAACGAGCGATGCGGTGGGGCGGAGGCTGCTGATAAAGTAAGTCACTTGATCGGTCTCCTTGATCGCGCGCGGGTTGTCGCTGTGAATCGGTTCGCGGTGCCGGTAAACCATGCCGATCGATTGAATCCCTTTCCACTTGTTCATCGCTTTGATTTCTTCGGGAACGGGAGCGACGGTCACCGTCTGGTCGGCGACTCGTCCGCGTGAACGCGATTGGCGGCGCTGAGAACGAACCGAACGGTCTTGGCTGCCGTTCTCAAAGTAGTCCACGAACCGGTCGGCGATCGCCGTTGCAAGAGTGGGCTGGTTGTCTTTGACGGTGATCACATAATCGGCTTCCTGATCGATGATCTGCTCGACGATTTTCTGCTGGCAATTCATGGCGTCCAGCGTGACGACGGCACCTTTGATCTCCAGCATCTCCAGCAGCAGCGGAACCGCCGTGATCTCGTTCGATTTTTCATCCGTTGCGATCTGGCCAAGGCAAATACTCATCTCATCGACCCAAGCACTGACGAGATGGAGTGCTTTCAGATTCGACGCGCCGTCAAAACTGTGCCGCGCGGTTTTGCCGTCGACGTGGATGCCTTTGCCGGTGAGGTCAAGTTTGAGGCTGTCGATCCAGTTCCGCAAACACTCATAAAACATCGCCGTGTCGAGTCTGGAAATGACGCGTGCGATCGTGTCGTGGCTGGGAATTCCGTGTGGCAGCGACAAGTACTTTCCCAGCCACTGTTTCCGCTCGTTGCCAAAGTCCTCGATGTCTTCCCACGTTTCGCAGTTGCAAATGGTTGCGCACAAGGCTAGCACCACGATGTCGAACAAGCGGTGCTGAAGGTTGGCGAACGGTCGTCGCGGATCGACGAGCGTTTCGAAACAGGTAAATTTTACACAGTCCTTTGCAAACATTACAAACTCCGTCAGGGCTGAAGGTTCATGAACTGAATCTTTCAGCTGCTAAAACAAAGTCGTTCCCTCAAAAATTTGACAACCTCCGACGTCATGCAATAATCACGCCAACGCCACAAACTTTCAAATGCGCTGGCCCTGGTGTTGATGGCCATGGAATCCGAGGGAGATTCCATTTTGAATCAACTGTTGAAGGAAGTCGGAGTCCAAATAGTCGTCATCAGTTGGCCCGCCACGCGTCGAATGGTGCCAAACACCTAGCCGCAATCGACTTCGGTAATTGCGATGTTTCAATTCGAGACAAGCGTTGGAAAGGGCTTCCGGATGAACAGCCCCTTGTCGATTCCAAGGGTCGTTGCGGTAGCAACTATTCAAACCTACAACCACGATCCCCAAGTCTGGGTAGTCAAACA
>DYKH01000626.1 GCA_020722685.1 Caldithrix sp.
GGGGAACCATCATCGGCAAGTCGGAGGACATTGTCGGCAGTTTGCGGATTGTCTCAGTGAAGCCTGAATACTCTGAAGCAGAAATCATCGCCGCAAAAATGAACCTCCGGTTGGGCGATAAAGTCAGGCTGACAACGACGCCCATTGAAATAAACAAAAAGCCTGAAGAGGTTAAGAAGCAGTACAACGTCAAAAAAGTGGAGGATAAGGACAAAGAAAAACCTGCCGCACCGCCACCGGTATTTTAACAAATTATTTGCAAGGAGGAAAACATGCTTTAGAGGAAGAGTCTATCCGTATTTATCGTCCTTTTTACAATTCTTGCTTTCACCAATCTTTTCGCGCAGACAAGGACCTTTGTCACGACTGGATTGAGTTGGTGGAGTGCGCAGTATGACATTCTGAATAAGGACGGCGACAGGGTTTGGGATGTCGGAAACACGAATATGTTTGGCCCTTATATCAGTGTCAGTCACGACAAGCTGAATTTCGGCGCTTCTTTATTTTGGGGTTCGGTCACCATAAAAGACCTTGAAGGGGTGGACCTGAAGAGAGCAGACTTGAATTTGACGGCCGGTTATCGAATACTCAATACCAGTGCATTCAATATGAATCTGTTCGTGGGAATGAAGTATCTGAATCTGGGTTTGACTGGAACGCAGACTACGTACGAATGGGACCCGTTCTACCAAACCTATTACCCCGTAGAGCAAGACGTAGACGCGACCAATAGTGGTGCGATGTTCGGCGGCGGTCTCTCTGCCATCATTCCTTTTGGCACCTCCAGACTGTATGCCTATGGCTCGTTGGCTGCTTTGGCTGGCACGTTGACCTACAAGGACAATGTTTCCAATCTGTCGCAAGAGAACGATGCCTCGACGTCCATCGTGTCGCTGACCGCGGGATTGGGCTACCGTTTTCCGTCCGGATTGGGGATCAATGGTGGCTACCGCGGCGACTTCTTCGGCTCGGAAGATTCCGACTTGGTAGACCGTCTGCAAGGATTCAATCTTACTTTGTCCTACACTTTCCGATAATCCCTGACGTCAAAGTCAGAGCAAGAACATTTTGTTATGAAAAAGGCCCGATTCGAGTCGGGCCTTTTTCATAGACGAGGCAAAGATCCCAGTTGGCCAAGAGAGGTCTGGTGTCTTTTCTTTACTGCTTACCCAAGAAGAAACAGATTCCGAACGAAGCGTCCCAGCCATCAAAATTAGTTTCGCCGCCCAGGGGATCGGAAAAGTCGCTCATAAAGGTGTAGCCGCCGCTGAATTCGAAACCAAACCAACTGGTGAGCAGCAGGTCGACGCCTCCGCCCACGTTTGCACCTATCGTCGTCTCCGAGTGCGACTCATTGATGACCACCACTCCTACTTTTTGCGTAGCCTCAACGCCGATGATCGGCCCGGCGCCAACGGAAACATACGGCTGGAATCCGGTGTCCTCCCGATGCAAAGGGTAAGCGCGGAAACCAACCATTAAGGGCATCAAAGCCACAGCGTGATTCCAGGTGGTATAGCCAGGAACTTCCGAGGTGACTTCTAATGCTTGGACTTCGATTTTTAGGTCGCCCCAGAGGCCGCGGCGAATGTGCAATCCCAACCCCATAGACGCGACTCCACTGCTGCTTTCATAGGAATT
>DYKH01000627.1 GCA_020722685.1 Caldithrix sp.
GGTTTGGCTATCGTAATTTACTTTCATGTCTTATCTCCAGTACTTTCTGATCTTGTTTGTTGAACAGGCGATCTAAGCATGGACAATCACATGCTCGCGCGTCAATTCAACATAACGATTTTCAGTCAGCGCAGAAATTAGTTGATCGAAATTCGCAATCAACAGGGTTTCCAATTCGGCATTTCGAATATTGCCCGTCGAAATGAGCAACAATTTCTGCGGACGGTTCTGCAGCCAGAAGGAAGTACTGAAATCCGAGTCTTTCGTTGCGATTACGCAATTGTTTTGCTTGGCATAATCCAGCAGCGCGGAGTCGGCAGTTGCGTTGCCTTCGGGCAGTTCCAACGTGTGGACAGCATGATGACCGCGCTCTTGAAAAATGCGGACAAGGCGCCTTGGTAGATTGGCGTCGATGAGAAAATTCATGTGTTGACCAGACTCATCCGCTTGACCTGGCTCAACCGCGCCGCGTAGAGCAATACCGCCTGAATATCGGCAGGCTCAAGGTCTTCGTAATCCGCAAGGATCTCTTCATTCGTCATCCCAGAACTGATTGTTTCCAAAAGCCATTCGACGGAATATCGCAATCCGCGAATAGTCGGTTTTCCAAACGCCATGTTGGGATTGATGGTGATTCGATTGAGGAGTTCTTGATTGGTCATGGTAAATCTCCTGTCGTTATTTTACCCTACCTTGACCCCGCTGGTCGCGCCTGTCTTGTGCTTGATTCCATTTCAAACAAAAAGACGGCTGTTACGCCGCCAGTTTTCCTCATGCCTTCGCAAAACCCATATCTCGTGGCATTTCATCCCACGTCCGACCATCCAACAACCTCCCCGCCTTCTTCTTCTGGACTCATCCCCACTGCTTGAAAAAGAAAGGGACCTTCACCCTCCTGCACTGATCCCGCAACACCGACCACCCACCCTTCGACTTCGCTCAGGGCAGGCTCCCTCTCCAGCGGATACCCGCACTTCATCCTTCTGAATTCATCCTTGTCCTTCGGCTGTCCCATGGCCTGCAGACGTTTCGCCATCCGCTCCGCGTAGCAATGCTTACAGCCAGGGCTGATTTTCGCGCAGCCAGTAAGCGGATTCCAGGTGGATTCTGCCCATTCGATTCGGGAGCGGGGCATTTTGTCCTTCGAGACAGATTTTACAACTTAAGCCATCACTCACAAGTTAAGGTTTTTGCGTTCGTGTCAATGGCAATTTTGAACGGATTTACAGGTCAGAAACGCTCAATTGCACAAGCAATGACTGGTCGTTTGGCCAAATCTTGCCAAAAGGTGTAACTTTTTTGCTCCTTGACATCTGTCAGAAAGGCTTAACTTGTGAGCGATGAACTTAAGCAAAGGTATAATTGATTCGGGATAACTTGCCATGCACCTCTTCGAAAGCGTTCTAAGCGTCTGCGTTGAAAACATCGAATTTGAATTCGGACATCATCCCTTTGCCGAATGGTCGAGCTTCCTGCTAAATCCTCGCCGCTTACGGGGAAGCGATTTCCTCATGCGCTGGTCGCAGGGTGTTTGGAGTGAAGAGAGAATAATTCAGGCTGTCAATCAAACCAATGAATTCTTTTCCGTTCCTTATGGACCGAGCGGCACTGCTCCCGATAATGACGTAAGGGAATTTGAAC
>DYKH01000628.1 GCA_020722685.1 Caldithrix sp.
CATGCGAAAGCGTGCGGCTCATATCCATCATTTGACCGTCCACCTTGGCGGCAAGGCAGGCTTTGGCCAGGCGCGAACCAATGTTGTTGGCGATGTCGAGCAGACTAACAGGATGATCGAAATGACGCTGAGAGCCGTCGGGAAGGGTGATATTCGGCATGAGAAGTTCCTCGGTTCAGTGGCGACCCCTACCACGGGTCGCGTAATACACAAAGGTTAATGCGCAAAGTTGCACAAACGAAAAGGGCACAGCGCTTTGCTGTGCCCTAAGAATTGGTAGGCGCGATTGGAATCGAACCAACGACCCCCACCATGTCAAGGTGGTGCTCTAACCAGCTGAGCTACGCGCCTGTCGAAACAGGACGCGCATCTTACATAGCACTTTCATGAACGTCAAGGCACTTTTCCACTGAGCCGCTCCGTCTTTCGTGGCGGCTATTAGGTTCAAGTATACGTTGAAAATTCTAGCGTGCTCTGCAAGAACAACCGAACTGGACGAAAGGAGTATTCTTGGGGGGATGAGTTATGACATGGCGTACAATGAGCCGTTTGATCCGTTTCGCCTGACGAAAAGACTTCTTGGCAGTGTAGAATAAATTTTTTGCTGAGCCCCTAAATCCATCAATTTGTGCATGAGCATTCGCGCGGGCCTTGTTCTCGGGCGTATAAACACTAGCAGGTAACCACCTTTTTGGAGGTTTGAGTGCATCACAAACACCGTGTCCTCATTGTCGAAGATCACACTCTGCTCAGACAGGGTTTACACTCAATGCTGTCGACTGAACCCGATCTGTTGGTGGTCGGCGAGGCGGCGGACGGACGTCAAGCCATACAACTCGCAACGAGTCTCGTTCCGAACCTGATCCTGATGGATCTGTCTATGCCCGGTATCAATGGCACCGAGGCCATCGTGGAGATTAAGCGTCGTCATCCCGAAATCCTGATTCTGGTACTGACCGTTTACAAGGCAGAGGAGTACGTCCGAGCCAGTCTGCGCGCTGGGGCGGATGGTTATGTTCTCAAACATGCAACCCGCGATGAACTCCTGCTGGCGATCCGCAGTACCCTCGCTGGCAAGACGTACCTCAGTTCCGAAGTGGCCGATCAGATGATCAACCGTTATTTGGGCGGGGAAAAAGATACAGGCTTCACTTCGGCCTTGGAAAAGTTGACTGCGCGTGAGCGCCAGGTACTCAAGCTAATCGCCGAGGGGCTACCAAATAAATCCATCGCCAACTATCTGTGCTTGAGCGTGAAGACTGTCGAAACGCATCGATACAATTTGATGAAAAAGCTAAGTATGCGCAATACGGCATCTCTCACGACGTTTGCCATCGGTCAGGGAATGGTGAGTGGCTATCCCGGTTCGGAGCCGGTGACAGGTGTATCCGAGTCCGGCTGTGGGCCAGAGTCCGACCAGACAATATAGACACTGACCCCTTTCCCGAGAGAACTCTCAAGCCTAAATCGGCCCCCGTCGTTTTCGGCTCGTTTGCGCATGTTGATCAGGCCGGAGCCGCTTTGAAACTGACCTTGTTTCCGCGCAAGCTCGTCGCTGTTGATGCCGCGACCCCAGTCTTTGATTTTGTAATGGTCAACAAAACTCGGACAGTGCATTAGGCGCATTTTTGAGCGGAT
>DYKH01000629.1 GCA_020722685.1 Caldithrix sp.
AATGTTTAAAAAAGTCAAGACCCCATTTTATCTTTTTCCTATCACTTTTTCAGGTTTTGGATAACGTTTAAGGTGACTCACGCGCGGTAGCGCGTTGAGTCTACCGTCTTGTTCGGCTTCTTGAATTTGTAGTAGCTGGATCCGGCACCAGAAAAGTGAGGCGTCAAATCCTCGCCGTCAACAAAGCCTATTTCCTTAAGAAGTTCCATTACTTGCTTCTTAGGCCAATGTCTGATCTGAAATTCATCCTCATAGCGCGTTGCTTCGCCATTATCGTCCGTCACTACCAACTCTTCCCTGTATAAGTAGAGGCTACCGTTGTGCCGAGTTACGGCGACCGTCCGCTCAAAACGGGGATCGCGCCTCGAATACCCGCTAAATATCGTCTCAGAAGGAATGTCGAGGAGGAGCATTCCTTCCGTCCGAAGTGCCTCATAAGCTGCGGCCAAAGACCTCTTCAGAGAATTTTCATCGAGCAGATAAAGAATCACCGTGAAGACGCACAGCGCTATATCAAACTTACCCTCACTTCGAAAATCCTCCATTCTCGCAGAGACCGATCTTATTGAGTTATCCCGATCCTTTATCTGCAACTGAGCGAGCATTTCTTGACAAGGTTCAACCGCAGTAACTGCATATCCCATCTGGGACAGCGGAATGGACAGGCGCCCCGTCCCCGCACCAAAATCGACGATACTTGCAGGGGCCGGAACAATGCCTGCAATCAATTTGACGGTCGCGTCAGTCAAGCGATCATAAAAATCGCCGAACGAACGTTGATAAGCGATGTCATACACCTCCGCCCATGACGAGTGTGGTTGTTTTGTCATAGGCAAAGTATACCCCTCCTTGGGAAGAACCCTGCAACTCGATCATTCAACACTTGATTTCCAATAATCCCTTGGGTGTCAGCCATCATGAGAGTGGCTCCAAGCGAGTCAGGCAGGCATCCGCAGCGGAGCAGGAATGATATCTCGCCAAGGGACATTGGGACCTCGTGCGTGTCGGTCTGGAACTGACCAACGCCGGGATAGAAGTCGGTGACGCTCCCAGCCGGAGGAAAATCTGCAAGTGAGTCCTCCTGAAAATATGAAATCTGCGCGCCTGTGTCGAAGAACATTCGGTATTCGTTGCCACCAACGCTGGCTGTGACAATGGGAATGCCCATAAACTCGTCCATGTGGACACGCGGGCCGTCATGCGACAATTCGATCATCGAGATAGTAAGTCTGGCGGCCTTAATGTCCAAGATGTGGTCGAAGCGATTGAGAATATCTGCACCGAGAAGACCAGAGCACTCAACCCCAACATACTGAGAGAGCGTCGATGCCGTAAGACCAAAATAGCTTGAACTGAGGTTGAACTGCTGGTTGCCCATCAGCAACCTGTCGGCGGCTCCAAAGCTTGTCGGTGCGCCGGTGTCGAATAGCCACAAATGTCCCTCCAGTTCAACGAACAGGTGACTATGATTGAAAATGAGAGGCAGTGTGGTCATTGATTTCTTGCCGAACGTTAAGCTCAGGTGTCCCGATCGCGGAGCGTATCGGGATTACCTGAAGCTACTTGTTAAAACCCTATCCTGATTCCGTGATGGTCTTTTTGACCATCATCCTTTTTTGTTTTTCAACGCGT
>DYKH01000630.1 GCA_020722685.1 Caldithrix sp.
ATACCGTTTTGCCGGATGCGACGGAGTGGCACATGTCCTGCTCACTGGCGCAAAATCGCATTATCACATTCCGGCCGCCACAATGTGCTCGTAAAAGTACAAGCCGTCACCATTGGTGCCGACTCGCATTAGCACTTTGTGGCCGACAAAATAGGCGAGGCTAGCAATGAGCTCTCGCTGTTTTTCTGGCACGTCAATATGAAAGTCCCTTCTAAGGACACTGATGTCTAGAGTGGCCCTAAAGGGGTCGCAACCCTGGTAGACATGCAGCGCCTTAATTTGACAGGCGATTTCGAAGAACCATTGGACATGGCTCTCCTCAGTTATCACATAGTGGGCCTCCGTGCCCACAATCTGGCCCTCGACAACAGCCCCCAATTCGCCACCGTTAAACGAAACGCGGCTCCCCTCTGGGTCTTTGGGGTCTTCGAGGTGGATTTTGCCCACGGGCCCGTCGGGCCGGGACACTACGTCTACAGAAACGATTTTCATTTTCATTCTTCTGCCTTTCCTTTTCACCACAGCACCATTGCTGTGGTTTTCACTCCTCAACACGGATGACAATGGGAATATGTTCTCCATCATCCTCGACACGCAGACTGACGCCGTGCCCGACCCTGGCAATTAGATCGTCGGCCAGCTTTTGGCCGTCCTTTGCGCCGAGAGCAAAGACGGCGTCAGCAAGCTCGAGCTCAATTTCACGGATGGTGATCCCACCATCATTGGCGGGCCATAGCTCGACCCGCCGTAGTACCCCGCGGATACTGCACTGCAGCACCCGGCGGCCGTCCTCATCAGTGGCCATTTCGACCAGCCGGCCCAATAGCTGAGGGACGGCGGCGGTTAAGAGCCGGGAAGCCTCAAACGATTCCTCTTGCTCTGTCTCCGGCTCAACAAGCTGGAGGCAAGCCCAAGACCCTTCCTGGCCGGGGTTAATGATCGCGCATTTTATTAAATAATTTTTCATTCCTTTCCCTTTCTATTCTCGCCGCACCAATGGTGCTGCGGTCTGTGTGTTCATTACTCGAAAACTTCAAGAATAGTGGGCAGTATGTCGCCCACTCGCTCGCACTCTATGTGCAAAATAGCATAACAGTTAAGATGCTGAAGGAGACGGCGAATTGTCTCGGGGGCAAACGCCTTAAAAATAAAGACGTGCCTCCCAATCCGGCACTGCACTTCCTTTGCAACCACCCCGCCGTTGGAATCGGCTGCGAGGTGGACAGCATCGACGATGCCGTTAACCGTAAACCGGAAAACCCATCGCCCATCAGGGAAAATGACGCTGTCGACTTTCTGACCAATGAGGTCAGGTGCGGCCGCCACAAAGAGTTCACCTGCCTCGAAACCGATCCTTCCCTTCTTGGGGTGTTCGGCCAAAACGACGGCTTGCGCGAGCCCCTCGGGCGCGTCCGCTTTGATCTCTTTTATCAAAAGCCCAACGACTTTCTTCTTTTTCATTGTTTTTCCTTTCTTTTAGCCACAGCACCATTGCTGTGGCACTACACGCCAAAATATGCTCCACACGCCTCAAAGAACAAGAAAAAAATTGCAAAAAATTTTCATCGGCTGTGGCGTCTTAGCACAATCAATGCTAGCAAGCAACCAATGTGCCAGCGGTGTGCGGAAAA
>DYKH01000162.1 GCA_020722685.1 Caldithrix sp.
CTAAAGGCGTTAAAAACGCCAAACGTTAGAGAGCGTTTAGCCTGTAGAGTCTTTTGCGAGACGCTGCGGGGTCGAAAAAGATTTATGAGCGCGAAAGGCGGCGTTTTGCAAAGGTGTCAAGGCACGGACAAAAAAGGGCTCGCAGGAACCGAAGCGGCGCGTCACGCGATACCATACGCTTTCCATGACGTGCTGATTTTCTCGATCGCGCTGAACTTGCTCGTTGTTATTTTTTCTGTTTTGTGCATGCGCTCACGGCGGTAAAAATGATCCCGATCTGCCGGTCGGTTCGCTGAGAACTTTGAAAAACGCTGATTTGCAAGACCTGAGCACAGAAGCATGCTTATTTTTTCTTTTTTTCCATCTTGCGCCGCTCCTCCTCCCGGACCTCTCTTCTGAGAAGCTTTCCTACCTTGGACTTCGGCAGCATATCTCTGAATTCGATATAGGTTGGAACCTTATAGGAAGCCAGATGATCTCTACACCACTTGATCAGCTCGGTTCCTCCGACACCCCGGGCATCCTCTTTCAGAACGACGATGGCCTTGATCCGCTCTCCGACCTTTTCATCGGGCACGCCGATCACGCATGCACCCATAACAGTTGGATGATCCTGGAGCACGGCTTCAACCTCGGATGCGGAGACCCGGTAGGCCTTATGCTTGATGATGTCGGCAGATCTTTCGACGTAAATCAGTTCTCCATCCTCATCCATGCGAACAAAATCACCCATCCTGTAATATATCTTACCGTCAACATTCAGGTACGCCTTCGCAGTTTCCTCAGGTTTGTTCCAGTAACTCTTCAGCGTATAACGAGACGTGACGCACAATTCCCCGCTTTCCCCGGCCGGTAGTTTTTGAAGGGTCTCCGGATCCACGACAATGCATTCCCGGCTCTGCAGCGGAAAACCGATACTCCCCGGTTTGGGTTCCTGCCCTATCCGGCTGTAGGTGACATGCCCCGCCTCCGTGGAGCCATATACCTGGTAGATGGTTTGCCCCGTATGTTCCTTCCAGCGCTTATAGACCTCGACCGGCAGGACGTCCCCCCCGCAATAGCAGTATTTCAAAGAACTCAGGTCGTACTGGGTCAGGCGGTCGTTTTCGATAATCATCCGGTAAAGGGCAGGCACCCCGAGCATCCACCGGCAGTGGTATCTCTGAATCGTCTCGAGGATCGCATCGACCTGGGGAACCGGCATGATTACCGTCATGTTACCTTTATTGAGACCTACAGCCATAAACAGGCCGAGGGCCATGATGTGGAAAAGGGGGTTGATCGCAATATAGACATCCTCTCCTTCCTTGAGATTTTCCCCTCCGATATCTTCCGTTACGTCATTGACGTAGGACGTCATTCCAATATGGTTGCCGGGGACGCCTTTCGGAAAGCCCGTTGTTCCGCCTGTATAGAGGATGTACGCAAGATCCTTCCAGGGGTCTATATCCACCTTCTCGCTGAACGGCTCATGCCTGAGCAGAGATCGAAACGAATAAACGCCTTCGTGCCGACCCACGTTGCCGCTCGGGACCCGGTCGAACAGCTTTCCCATATATCTTTTCCACCGGGGAAGCAGATCAGCCAGATTGGTAACGATAACCCGTTTGAGGCCGGTTTTATCCATCACCTCTTTTATATAGCCGAAATTTGTGTCCGCGCAGATCACCGTTTCGACCCCGGCATCCTTTATCATATATTCAATCTCGAAAGAGGTATAGATAGGAGAGACCGGCACAAGAACGGCCCCCATTTTCTGAATCGCAAGAAACGCAATTACCCACTGGACGCAGTTCGGGATATAAACCATCACGCGGTCGCCCTTTTTCACTCCAAGCGATGAAAGAGCTCCAGCAAATCGTTCACTTAGGTTTCTAAGCCTCGCATACGAGAAAGATTCGCCCAAATAAACAATGGCGGTGCGATCGGGATAGCGCTCGCTCATCCGATCGAAACGGGTAAATGTAAGTTCCTTCGTAAGCTCTTCTTCACTGATCTTCATAAACTTCCTCATGCAGTCAAAACTTCGGGGATCACAATGAGAATCTTCACCTCACACACCGAAGTAAGCCGCGCGGACATCGGGATTGCTCATCAGTTCGTTTCTGGTTCCCTCCAGAACCGCAGCCCCATTTTCCAGGATAAAGGCATAGTCAACAATAGGCATGACGGGACGCGCGTATTGCTCACTGACAATAATCGAAATATGGCGATCCTTCCGTATGTCCCGGATCGCCTTGACGAGGGTTGCCTGGATCAACGGGCTCAGGCCCATCAGAGGCTCGTCGAGGAGCAAAAGCTTCGGCTGCGCCATCAGAGCCCTGCCGATAGCCAGCATCTGCTGCTCTCCTCCGCTCAGAAACCCTCCAATCCTCTTCTTCAGGCGTTCCAGGGCAGGGAAGAGGTGCATGACATACTCCATCGTGGCCCTGGCCTGGGATGGCGCGGCAAGGTAACCGCCGATCCGGAGGTTTTCGACAACATTCGTCTCGGTAAAAATCCTCCTCCTTTCCGGACAGAGGACGATTCCCAACCTCGCTCTCCTGCTGGCCTTCATGTTGGAGATATCCTCGCCCTGGTAAAGAACCTGTCCCAGAACCGTGATACGTTCTCCGCCGGCCATTTGCTCCTTCTTCCGGATGTCGTCCATGATCCCTGAAAGGGTATACATCAGCGTTGACTTACCCGCGCTGTTGGCGCCGAAGACACCGATAATCTGTTCGTCCTCGCACTTGATCGTGACATTGTTGAGCGCAAGCATATTCTCGTAAAAAACCATCAGTCCCCTTGCTTCAAGCATATGTCATGACCTCCTCGATTTCTTCAGACCCGAAATAGGCCTCCTTGACCCTTTCATCGGCCATGACCTCATCCGGAGTGCCCTCGATGAGTTTATTTCCGAAGTTCAGCACGATGACGCGGTTGGCAACCCGGAAGAGTTCCCGCAGCCTGTGCTCGATCATGATCAGTGTGATGCCGCTCATCTGCAGACGTTCGATCAGTGGAACCATGCTCGCGATTTCGCTCATGCTCAGCCCCGAGAAAACCTCGTCGCAGAGGATTATTTCCGGCTTCAGCGCGAGACAGCGGGCAAGTTCGAGACGCTTCAAATATCCGGTCGGCAGGCTGGAAGCCATCTTGTACGGAACTTGAGAATCCCTCTCAAAACCAATTTCTTCCAGGATGTCGATCCCGACCGTGTCCCGATCCCCGTGTTTTCCGCCTCCTCTCCATCCCCCTGTCCGCCTGGCTCTCGGGGAAAAAAGCGGGATAACCAGATTCTTGTAAGCGGGCAGCGTGTAGTAGGGTCTCATGATCTGGAACGTGCGTGTGATCCCCATATCCGCTATCTTGTGGGGCGGTTTCCCGCTGACCTTTTTGCCCTTGAAAAAAACCTCCCCGGAGGTCATTTTGATGAATCCGGTGATGCAGTTTACCAGTGTTGTCTTACCAGAACCGTTCGGGCCGATGATGCCAACAATATCGCCCGGAAAAACATCAAAGCTCACGCCGTTCAACGCGAGAATCCCTCCAAAGACCTTTTTCGCATCATGGACTTCGAGAAGCGGCTTTTCCGTCATACCTTGACCCACCTTTCAAACTGGCGATACTTCCGCTCTGCGTAAACCATGATCCCCTCACTGCGAAACACGATAAATCCCATCAGGATCAGAGAATAGAAGACGATCCGCAACGTGCCCAGATCCCGCAGGAGTTCGGAGATCGGAACGAGGATCAAACAGCCCAGCACAGGACCCACAAGGGTTCCGCCGCCGCCGATAACAGTGGCCGCAATCGGAAGAATCGAAAAATCAAGCGCGAACAGCGAAATCCCTCCCCACATGTAAATATGGGCGATCGACGCGCCGGCAAGACACCCAATTCCCGAGGCGATAAAAACGGCCACGCCTTTATAAAACGTAATGCTCATGCCGGACGCCCGCACCGCTTGATCGTTGTCCTTGACAGCCCTGAGAACCAGTCCCAGATCCGTGTTGACGAGGCGTCTCAAACCAAAAAGGAACAAAAGGACGACAAGGATAACAAAATACCGCTCTATCCATATACTGGAGAAGCTTTCAATGCCCATGATGCCGTCCGTGCCGCCGAAAATATCAAGGGCCTCGATGATCCGGGCCAGCGCCAGCGGGTACATCAATGTGACGATAGCGAAATAGACTCCCCTTAACGGTAAACACGGCCAGATCAGCAGCGTGCAGATGACCGCCCCGGCGACGGTTGCAAACGGTATCGTGAAGAGCGGCGTCCAGCCGAACGACGTGTTCATGATTGCCGCTAAGTACCCCCCGACACCAATGAACAGCGCACCGCCTAGAGAGACAAGACCCAGAAAATGGGCAAGAAAATCGAAACTGATCGCCAACAGAGCATAGATGCAAACGATCGAAATGACCCTCTGCCAGTAGGCACCCGGCATGATCAGCGGAAGCAGCAGTAGCCCGACGATGAGCGCCAGCCTGGGAACGAGTAGATAGGCCAATTCACGCCACGACATAAGGGCGTAGATCCCATCACTTCTGACCTTGATGCCGCGGTCCAATCTTTCCTTCCTGCGGGGTTGTGTATCCACTTTCATACCCTTTCTTCCAGTTCCTTCTGCCGTCCGAAAAGACCTGACGGTCTTAAAATCAGAGTGATAATAATCGCCAGCAGGGCCACCACCATCTGGTAGTGAGAACCAAGGTAGACAACGGTTAGAATTTCGGCGAACCCGATCAGAAATGCCGCTATCACCGAACCCACCCAGCTTCCCAGACCGCCCACAATGCAGACCGCAATCGCAAGTATCAGAACATTGTACCCTGCCTCGACAACGATGTTGCCGAAAGGAAGCAACAGAACCGCGGCCATTCCCGCCAGCATTGACCCGAGCGTCATCGCGACGACGGCCATAAAGTCCGAATCAATCCCGAGCATCATCGCGGCCCGTTCGTCCTGCGCCATGCCGCGAAGGGCCAGACCTATTTTTGTGTGATGGGTGAAAAACCAAAGGAATGCTACGACGACAACTCCGATCAGCACAACCAGAATCCGGTGATAGTCAACAGGGATGCCCCATACCATAACACTGCCCGGCATAAAGACGGGCAGTGTGTAGGTCATTCCCTTGAATCCTCCCCACCTGAATCCTTCGAGGATGGCCAGACCCAGCGCGTAGGAGGCAATTATTTCGGATATCGACATCCCACGCACCCGTATCAGAACCAGCTGGTACATCAGCGCGCCGATGACACCGGTGATAACCATCGCCAGAATAATTCCAACGAGGTAGGGCAACCCCAGCGCGCGGACAAAACCCCAGGTTATAAAACCGCATACTACGTACAGCGCGCCATGGGCGAAATTGGGCAGGCGGCTGATCCCGTAAACCAGGGCGAACCCCATCGCCGTCAGAGCCAGCGCGACGCTGTTGATTGTCCCGTATATCAGGATTTCCATGATTTATGACCCTCTTGAAGAAACAAGCGATTTACTTCATCCACGGCGGCAGTTTGATCTCTCCGGTAGCGATACTCTTCGGATACACGACGACCCTTTTTCCTGCCTGCCACTGGAGGACCGTCCCCACCGCACCATCCTTCGGATCCGTCGCGGGGATAACCTGATGGTTTTTAGGATTGAAGCGTAATCTGCCGTAGACTCCCATCATATCCGTTTTTTCCAGCGCGGCCACGACCTTATCGGAATCCAGCGAACCGGCCCGCTCGATCGCGTCCTTGAGGACATAGACGGCCATATAGCTGCTGGAACTGCCCAATCCCTCCGGTTCGACGTTCCACCTCTTGGCATAGGCGTTGTAGAACTTCATTGTCCATGGTGTTGCCTTGCTGGGCGCATTGCCAGCATTGACGACGTTGCAGAGCGTGTACTCGCCTTTGCCTCCCGTTGCCTGCCAGAAGCCGGGCTGCTCCGCGGCGGCCAGCGTGGAGCCGAACGGAAGCACCGGGATCTTCATCTCGTACCACTGTTTCAAAAGGATCGCGCTCTCCGGCATATCCATCCAGATGTTGAGGATCTGGGCGCCCAGCTTTTTCGCCTTGAGCAAGCCCATCGAATAATCCCCGGTGCCGGTAGGATATACCTCGGTGCCGAGCACCTCCCAGCCCTTTTTGGCCGCGACCTTGCCTATCACCTCACCGCCGCCCCGGGCATGCGTTACGTCCTGCACCATGATGAATACCTTGTTCAAACCGTATTTGTCCTTGAGTTCCTGAAAGCAGGCCATAATTTCCCCGACCAGCTGTACCGCCTCGCCATGGATCCGGAAACAGTATTTGTATTTGTCATACTGCTTGCCTACAAGGGCGTGATACTGCGGGGTCAGCACGCCGGTGGTCAAGATCGAAACCTTCTTGTATTTGGAGAGCAGGCCCATCGCAGCCAGAGCGGCCTCCGAACGGACCGGACCTCCAAGAAGAAAATCCGCCTTCTTCTCAAGAATGAGTTTTTCCACCGCGATCAGCGCGTCGCTGACCGGAACGCCCGGCTCGAGATCCCGCGTGTCGATCGCCTCGATCTTGAACGGCCTCTTCTCGCCTGCGACGTTCACGCCGCCGGCTGCATTGATTTCCTCCGCCGCAAGCGTCATACCCCTCTGCGCGTCCCATCCATACAGATAGGCCAGCGATAATGGAGCCCCGATCACGATGGGTTTCGCCGCAAGCGCAAAAGAAGCCGGCAGTGCAATGAATACCGCAAGCACGCTTACCAGAACAACATACAGACGTTTTTTCATAATTCCCCCTCCTTTAATAAATAAGGTTTTTACTGCATGGATGTTTACGTCCCGACCTGCGTCTTATAACATTATACCGACAAAGAGCTCACTTGTCGATCCAATTCAAGAGTTGGAATTTTTCCAGACCCGTATACTTTCCGCAAACATGCCAAGACCATGGAAATATGTAGCGGCGTCATCAGAAAATCCTGATTCTGTGTTCTCTTTCCCTTACTCTGCCCGACGCGACGATAACTCATTCCACAAACGTGGTTTTTTCCATCAGGTTTTTTCGAGGAAGCCCGTGGGGCTTTCCATTGGGTTTGCCGATGCAAACAAGGGCTATCGGCATCTTATTGAGACCGATACCGAGTATCTCCCTGACCGGTTGCTTTTCAAAAAAGGTAAACCATAAACTGCCGAGACCAAGACCGTAAGCTGCAAGGTTTATATTCTGTATCGCCGCCGCGCATGCATGTTGATAGCCGACCCCACCCTCCTCGAGATACATATCCACACCGGTTTTTCTGGGATCTCCAATAATGGCTATGATAACGGGAGCGGATTGTAAAAAATCCGCGTTGTATTTACGTAACCAATTCCATCCACTCCGATCCAGAGCCCACCGTATGCACCTGTTAGCCTCCGAAAAGAGCTTCTCTTTAATTTCCCGGTTTGTGATAACAATAAATTCCCATGGTTGCAAATTCAACGGAGACGGTGCCCATGTAGCCGCCTCCAGTATCTTTTCGATCGTTTCCCTTTCGACAGGATCGGGCAAAAAATCACGACAACTCCGTCGCTCTTTCATGGCTGTAAAAAGGTCCATACGCGATTCTCCTTTCGCTTCCGATACAGATGACTCGGAAAAAACCGACCCTTTCTTATTTTAGAACAAAGATGGTTAACGGATTAAAGATCTTCTATAATGGTCCAGCAAACGGCATGCCAGAGACCAAAAAGACTTCACATCCTGTGTGAACCTGTCTAACATGCTGAACTTAAAGAAAGAAATTTGGAACAAACACAAAAAGACATACGGGACAGACGCGCTAACACCCGAAAAGAATTTTCCTGCTGAGAAAGATTGTTTCACCCTTATCCTGTCCGTTATGTTTCGGACTTGCCGGTATCGGCAAGGCTGTATTTGCGGATCTTGCTCCTGAGTGTCGGAAGCGAAATCCCCAGCAATTGAGCGGCCTTCGTCCGATTCCAGCTCACCTGGGAAAGCGTCTTCTGGATATGATCCCGTTCTATAAAAGGCAGCGAACGATCGGAAATATCTTTCGCCGAAAGCGGATGATTCTTATTCAGGATCTGCTCAATCTCTTCCGTAAGGATGACCTTGCCTCTAGCCTTGATTACCGCTTCGACAAGCACATTTTCGAGCTCCCGCACATTTCCCTTCCACGGATAACTGCTCAGGCATTTCAGCACGCCGGGCTGAAATTTGCATACGTCCGTGCCGAGTTCCATGTTTATCTTCCTGAGGAAGTGCCGTGCCAGATAAGGAATATCAGAAAGCCGTTCCCTCAGAGGGGGAACGTGGATCGACACAACGTTGAGGCGAAAGTAAAGGTCTTCCCTGAACTTTCCCTGCCTGACAAGCGCGGCCAGATCTCTGTTCGTGGCGGCAATGATATGGCAGCGCGACTGCAGGATCTGCTGCCCCCCGACCCGCATATACTCCCGGCGTTGAAGAAACCCCAGAAACTTCCCCTGCAGGCTCAACGGAAGCTCTCCGACCTCATCCAAAAAGAGCGTGCCGCCGCCTGCCAACTCGATTTTCCCCCTCTTCAGGTGGTCGGCCCCGGTGAAGGCCCCCTTTTCATGACCGAAGAGTTCACTTTCGAGCAACGTATCAACGACGGACGAGCAATCCATTGGGATGAACGGCTCCGCAGCGCAGTCCCTGTTTTGATGAATCATACGGGCGATCAGTTCCTTACCCGTTCCTGTCTCCCCCTCAATCAAAACTGTCGCGCGGTTCTGGGATAAAAGGCCGATCATCTTGAATATATCTCTCATTTCGTTGGTTCTTCCGATGATGACCTCTTTATGCAAAGGCTGCCACTTTTCCCTCTCAACAGAGGCTTCCTTGTCCAGCTCGAATGTGCGAACGGCTCCGTTCACCGCCTTCTCTATCTCATCGGCGTCGAGGGGTTTATGGATGTAATCGTAAGCACCCCGTTTCATTGCCTGTATCGTCGTATCCATATCCTGAAAGGCGGTAATCATGATGACCTTGGAGAGGTTATCGATACTTTGAATCCGGCTGAGCACATCCAGACCATTCCAGTCGGGAAGACGGATATCGAGAATGACAACGTCGGGATTCACGCGTTGAAAAAGGGCGATCCCCTCTTTTCCTGAAGCGGCTTCATAGAGCTCGTGGCCCTTTTCGCTGAGGAACATTGCGAGAGTTTCCCTTATCGAATGTTCATCGTCTACAACAAGGATCTTAGGCATGCACTCTACCTGTCGGGAAGTATAGATGGAAGGAGGCGCCATGGGGCTCTCGATTTCTCGCCGTAATCCAGCCCTGATGGGCCTCTACAATCCGTTTTGTATTGGCAAGCCCCAAACCCGTTCCGGTGGTCTTCGTCGTGAAAAAGGGTTTGAAGAGATTCGACATGTATTCCTCGGGGATTCCGGGACCATCGTCCTCGACGATCACCTCGACGGTGGATTTGCCATTGTTTCGATGATGCCGGCTCGAAACCAGAATTTCCCCGTTGTTTTGACAGGCATCTATCGTATTGAGCAGCAAATTGATGAAGGCCTGCTCCAGTTTTTCCTCGTCGGCCATTATTTTCGGCATTTGCGGGGCCAGTGAAAAACACGCGGAAAGATCCTTCTCTTTGAATTTCATCTCAAGCAATTCTCCGCATGAAAAGAGGATTTGATTAACATCGCAGGGTTTGAATTCAAGCTGCAACGGTTTCGCATAATCCAGCAGTTCCGTCAGTATTCTTTCCAGCCGGATCACCTCTTTTGTCGATATTGTGACACGGCGCTGATCATTGCCCTGAAGCCCAGGATTTTTGTTGAGGATTTGCAGGTTCATCTTGACGACCGAAAGGGGGTTCCGTATCTCATGGGAAAGCGATGTCGTAATCTGGCCGATGTAGGCCATCCTCTCAGACTCACGCATCCGTTGCTCCATCTCGACACGTTCTGTAATGTCCCGGCAGATGCCGATATTGGACAGCTGGTTATTGTACCGGGCGATCTTGGCCCTGATTTCGGTAGGGAATTTGCGGCCATCCTTTGTAAGACGGCTGTATTCAAACATCGGACGGGCATGGATCTTCTTGAGGCTGCTGCTGTAAATGTCGATTACCCTCTTTTGATCGTCCGGGGCAATGAACCGGTAAAACTTCTCGCCTATGACCTCCTTTGGACTGTAGCCGTGCATCTGGCAAAACGCATCATTGGCAAAAACGATCATCCCGTTCTGAATGACGAAATACCCGTCGTTGATCTCTTCAACAAGTGTCTTGTACTTTAATTCCGATTCCCTCAGTTCGGCCGTCCTGGCTTTGACCAATCCCTCGAGCCCCTGGGCATACTCCCTGATCTGTCTTTCGTGCATGAGTTGGAAATGGTCACTGAAGCGGTGAATCGTATAGGCCAAACATTGGTTGATCTTCGCTACTCCGGTATGAAAGTCTTCAACACCGGCAACCTCGGCCAGAAGAGGCAGAACAATCGTCCGGTACAACTCGAAGGCCTTTTGCACGTCGGAGAGCAGAAAGCCTGCTTCGAGTCTCATTCTCGTGATTTTATTGATGAATAAATTAATAGGACCGAAATCATTATAAAGAATGACACGGGTATTTGCATCGTAGGCCTCGGATGTCGTACCCACCAATTCATCGAGGGGTCTGAGGGAATATTGCTTGCCCACCTCTGTGTGGAGCCTGTTTGCCCATTCCTCAATGATCCCGGATCGATTGCGTTTTAGAAACTCCGATAAATCAAAACCCATCACGGCCTCACTTCCGCACAAGAAATGGATACAGACGGCCGGTTTGTCGATTAAAAGACGAGACCTTTGCAAAACGCCGCCTTCGCGCTCATAAACCTTTTTCGACCCCGCAA
>DYKH01000026.1 GCA_020722685.1 Caldithrix sp.
TGAGGAAAGACTCCGTCAGGAAAGCGCAGATCGTGAGGAAAGACTCCGTCAGGAAGAACGTGAGGATCGCCGCCAAAGGTGGATGCTGAAACATGGTTTTAGCGTGGACCAGCCTCAGACAAAAGCGCAAGACCCAGGCGAAGATCGAAAAGTTGAAAAAATGCCAGGCGATTACAAAGCCTATGTTTTTCAGTTGCTTGATGAGTTCAGTGGAGAGATTGAGCTATCGAAGATAACCGAGTTGGTTAATAAAAACAAACGCGCTAATCTCGCTCACGGCGACGCCAAAGGTACTTGGCTGAAATGGAAACAGGCTTGGCTACGTGGCGAGCGCCACTAATGCGCGTGTCCACATGATTATGTTGAATTGTAGGCTGAACGGCTACGCTTGGACACAGACGGCTACCGATGGAAACGCGGCGGAGTGTCTGATTCGTGTCCGTGCGTAGCCGTGCGTGTCTATTATCGTGTCCAGACACGGCAAAGCGTAGCCGCTACGTGTCCAGACACGCAAGAAAAAAGGATGTAAAAATGGAAATGTTGCTGCACCAGACGTTTTGTTTTCTTATCATTCTGTTTTACGCAGGCGGTCTTTTTGTGTGGCCGCCAATCGAATACGCAAAAGAAATGAAGCCAGTGATGGTCAAGCAATTGCCACGGCTGATCCCATTAAGTAGTAACGGGATATTGACGCAAATCAAAATGAATTACGGCGATAACGATATTTAAGTGTAAATATCTATGGGGTGTAACTTTTTCCGATCTTGCTCACGCCTTTCAGAACATTCTTATATGTAAGTTTTGCGACCCAACTGGCAATGAGAACAAACAGCGGGTACAAAGTAGTGCCAAGCGCGGCAAGGGAGGTGGCTACTGCTTCGACCTGCCCGATCTCCACTGTGTAGCCGAATGCGCGGATCACAATTACAGTCACGGCGGTCAGGACAATCAAGCCCAATCGCCAGTTATCCGCAGAGTCGTCGGGGAATGCTTTGGGAAACCACAACTTGCCCAACTGGATCAGGAACGACACAGCCATACCTACCGCGCCGGACGCAAGCAGGGCAACAATCAAACCGTTTAGTATATCCATTTTCGAATCTCCTTATTGTACCTGGCACACGCCAGTTTATAAATAACTTACAACAGTATCCGAAACGACTTTAGGGTCAAACGCTTCGCCTATCATCCGAGTCCGCCAGTCCTTTATTTCGTCATCCGATCTTGCGGCGCGGCTGATTAATTCGATTGTATCATCCCCTGAGAGTATATCCAGCGGGTACATAAGCAAATCCTTGTAATCGGCAAAATGCTCCGAGAATTTGAAGTCATCCTCATTTGCCCCGTTGCGAGGCGGGACATCCTCAGCCATCATAATAGTCGGCTTTCCCATCGCAACCGCCATGTATGCGATTGTCTGATGTCCAACGATCACGTCATTTTCAGCGACCTGCGCGGCGGATTGCCCCAGGCTCGTTTCGGCATTGACAAAGTTTATCCCGTCAACACGGCGAAGCCCATTGGACTCCAGCGCGTGAATGTGCCTGACGGTAATCTCAAACTCGTTTTTTATCCTGCAAAGTTTCTCGAATGTCCTTTGGTTTATTTGCATGTCTAGCTTTGACAGAAAGCCTCTTTTTGTCGGATGGATCGGGGCGAATAGGATTTTTCTGAGGTTGGCTATTGGTTGAAAGTCGCGCCTTTCGCAATACGACCATCCAGCATTTATGATATGGTTCTTGATACCGACTCGCCTCAGTATTTCGATGTGTCCCGCGCTGCTCACAAACACGGCGCAAATATACGGACTCTTTGGTACAAGCGTATCCCATCCGACGTTGGGGAGTGCCGCATGGGGATAAATGAACAGCCGCGCTTTGGCGCTCTTAAACCTGCTGCGAAACGCATTGACTCGCCCGCCTATGTCGTAGTCCATGAATATTGCGGATGCGCTGTTGGGTCCTGAAAATCTAAACCCGTCTCCGATCAATGCTTTTATGTATGCGTCCGCCTTGCCCTGGTGATTGTACACATAAGCTGTTTTAGGAAGTGTCACAGTTTAGCCTTAATATGACTCGTCATCTTTGACGTACTCGGAAATTGCAGGCGGCTCTATTTCCTTCTCGCGCATTTTCAGGATAAGTACTTGGATGTAGTTTTCATACATCATCCGGAGCTTACGTTCCTTAGCCAGTTCCTTCTTCAACTCCAAAATATCGCTGTCCTGCTCTCCCATGCGCTTTTGCAAAGCGTCCACAACTTTTTGAAGTTCAGCAAGCGCTGTGGACTTTGCGGAAGTTGAGGCGGTTATCAGCGTCACTATGACGGCGATAACTGAAACCAATCCTGCGATGATTGCTACGATGTCATTGCCCATGCTTTAGCTCCACATACAAATTAAAGATGTTCTCAACTACCAACATCAGAATAAGACTCCAGCGCATCAGGAACCTGGCGCTTTCTCCAGCAAATCCGCAAAGAATATAGACATAAACAAGAGCCAACACAACTCTTGTTAGGACTGTTTCCCATCTGCGCCCACGACCGAACAGCAACGCAGACAAAAGCGCCAGTCCTATAATCACCTCACGTTCAGCGAATGCGTTCATGGCTTCATCACATCCGATATACTCCAGCCGCTCGGACTCCATCCGACTGGAAAGATGCTGACAAGAGATTTGTGCATCCATAGTTCCGTGCGTTTCAGCAATGGGAAGAACACATCGATGCCAGAAGTGACACGGTATATCTTACCTGCGGAGTTTATCGCAGTTGGATACCAGTACAACCAAGGATGGGAATAGAAGTCGCCGACAAATGACGTTGCCGTATAAAGCGGGGCAACAAGCCGAATGTGTGTTTCTGTTTCCACATCCCACTCTACGAGATTGCCTCCGCCAATAATCGATTCTGCATGGACTGTCTCGCGCTCAATGTCAATGTCTCTGGGCTGATCACCAGCAAGATTAATCCACATTGCCTGTGATGTCTTTGCGTATCTCTCGCCATCCTTGTTGTTTATCTCTTCAATTTTGCGCCAGACGGGGGGGAAGATTTTGATACTTGCACCAACACCAGTTCCAGCAGGTTTATCCTGCATGTGGACAGCATCAGGATACAACGCCATTTCTTCGGGATCGACTCTTGACGGGTCGTGCTTGACCCGTGCGAATCTGCGCGCAGACTCTTGCGCCTTCCGTTCAGCGTATTCAATAGTTGCATCTTGATAAACCAAAGACAGCGGCATTACACCCTCCTGTCGTAATACACGGCGGGCAGTATTTCTTTTCCCGCCACATCCAGCAAAACAAGTTTCACGGACGGCGGATAAGTAACGGGAAGGTCAACAGGCGGTTCAACGGTCAAGACTTCTTCAACGTAAGTTACGCCTTTGTACGTCATCGGAATCCAGCCTCTCGGATGTTTGACGAAGGTAACGCCAAAGTCGGCAGGCTTCAAGATGTTCTTGCCTGTCGAAACTTCCTCACTCTGGAATGTCTCACCTTTGGCGACTGAGCCGACTGCCGTGTTATACATTGAGGCGGTAGGTCGAATCGATGTATTGGCTACAATTTTATAATTCATCTTATCTTCTCCTGTCGGTGGTTCTAAGTTTATTGGTTTTGCGAAAATCATAATGTGATTTATTACTGGCGCTTCTGCGCCATCCGAACCTACGAAAAGTGGCTCGTTTGAAATTGCAGAGTTTCGGACTGACGAAGAAGAGCCTCCATCATTATTGCCAGCGTTCACTACATCGAATTCTAGCATGACTTTTGCCATTTCAAGGAATGTCAATCCGTGATTGAACACGTCATTCCCTTCCACAGACAACAGCGCAAACTTTCCGTCAGATGTCATGCCCGATGCGGTTCTAGCGTCTTTGGTGGTTCTGTCTTTGATTGCCTCATTGAATTTCCCATCCCATAGAATAATGCGGTCAAAGCCGACTGCATTGTAAACACTCGCCATAACGTGCGCATCAGGTGAGACTGAAACACTGCCCAAATTCGACACGTTGATATAAGGGCGATTGTCTTTGATGTACTGAGGCTGTTGCATGTACTTGCCATTCGACGCCCACATTTCATTGCTTCGATGGGCGGAGTCTTGCGAATCTGGCCATCCGCCTCCATTCGACACAATCTGAGCGCCGTACTTGTCCATTGCATATTCGGGCGTTCTATATCCGCAGTCGGATATTTCAATTCTTGCCAGCGAAGTGTCAATCACATGGACAAAGCATTTTGCATTGAACCGCTCAATTATGTGAAGTTTCACACCTGCATGTGTTTCAATCACCTTGTCATTATTCGGCTGGACAACGATGGGAGAGCCTTGTATCTTGAAGCGTTCCTTGAATTCAAGGATTCCGCCATTGTAATAGTTCAAGTCCACAGCCCCCTCTGTGCCGTATTTATTTGCGTCGCCACTTTCAGAAAATTGCCAGAACATCCATTTGCTCCAAGGAGCAGGAATCGTTGGTCCTACTGAATTGTACGCAGCTATCCAAAGCTGATACTGCAAGAAATAGCCATGCAAAGACGAAGCGATATTATCTTTCCAATGCCAATAGCCTGTATAAATGCCAAGTTCTTTATTCGGCATGAGTCGTTTTAATTCCTCAAGAAATACTTTGAGCATTTCGCCGTTTGCATTCACAACGCCCGTAAGTGCTTCAAAGTCAGCGAACAGAGGTAGCTCGCCCGTATCAAGCCCGATTGCATTAGCGCACAACTGCGCTTGATACTTTGCGCTTTCACGCGGGTCAAAGAACCAGTAAGCACCTCTCGGCATTCCTGCGGTCTTTGCATCCTTCCACGACTGGACAAAAGACGAGTCGATAAAATTTCTTTGACCGACACGAACAATCGTGCCGCTCACACCCGCGGACTTCATCTTTGCAAAGTCAATGTGACGGGCTGTCTCGGAATCATCTTCATAAAAACTTACGTCAGAAATTAATGCGTTTGCCATGCTTCTCCTTATCTAATTACTCCTTTATTGTCTGCCACATCCAATAGCAGACATAAGACAATCAAAAGCGTTTCATTTTCCTTTGTTACCATCCTATTGTAGCGGAGACGATCAAACAATATCCAGATGTCATCGGCGCACTGTTATTGTAAGTAAACACTCGCAGATAACTAGAGCCAACGGTGAATGAGGATTGCAACATACTGCCTATGACAAAATCCTCACGACCCGAACCAACTCCCGAAGTTGTTGAGGGTACTGGTATACGTATTAGCGTTTCACCTGACCCGCCAGTTACATCAACTAGATAAGCAACAACCCCGACAGTCATTGATCCTCCTGCGATAATATATTTTGCGGATACTATTATCACAGTCGTAAATGAGCCAGTAGATGGAATACAAGTTGCCATATAATTCCAGACAGACGGGAAACCAAACGGAGTCTCGATATTGCTCCAACTTATTGCACTCGGATTACCTGCGATTATATAATCTGTGTTTGGTACAGTCGTAATGGTTGTAACGCCTGAGCCATAGACACAACTCAATACATGGGCGTATTTTGTTGTTGTGTCTGTGAATTTGAGTTTGTATCCTTTTTGGATTATCCCCGTCACGTCCTGAGCGACTGTGAATGAATTGTTACTGACACGGGTTGGGGTTGACCATGAAACAGCATTCCAACCATCCGCGCCGCTATGCGTGTGCGGAGTTCCGTTGATGTTATAGGTCGCACCTGTCGGGACGTTGAATCCAGCCTCATCAAGTTTGCCAAATTCTGCCCGCGTTGTTGTGCCTTTTGGTGTTCCGAAAAATGCCACCTCTACGCCGTGATTAGTTGTCGTCAGTGCTTCGCTTGTGCGGATTATCACCCTTCCTAAAACAGATGTCCAACCGCCAGCATCATCAGTTCCTATGCCTTCAATACCGCCAAGTGTCTTTCCAGTAGCCACTGCTGTCTTGATGGCTCTTGTGCCACCAGCCCGAAGCATTCTGACTATCGGAGCAACGGTATCCCCATAGGCAAACATTCTCAAACGTGTGGGGAGTTCATCACCTTTACCCACAAGATCAAGACCTTCTGATGTACCACCAGTGCCTTCTGGCACTCCACCAAGAGTTAGGACTTTATTTACGGCATCCCATGATGTTCCATCCATTCCTCCAAAAACACCATCATTATTGAATTGTACTTGTGTGTCGCTTCCCCCAGGAGTTCCACCACCTCCACCTGCGAACATATTGCGTCCAAAACGCAAATCCACAAAATCACTATTACGTGATGTCTGCCTTCGTCCCTCTTGCACTTTGGTTTGACCGTAATACACGCGGACAGCGCCGCTCTCAAATATCGTGCCAGTCGGCGGCATGGGAATATCAGACAATACCTGCGCGTCAATGTCTACCTCATCGCCTTTGGTCTGAACAACATTGCCGTCCTTGTCTATGGTGATCAGCACAAAAGCGACTTTGCCTTCAGTTGTTGGGATGTGCGCGGATATATCAACATCCTGGCGGTCAATCAGAAATCTTTCCGTGTCAGTCTCTACAATGCCCCGATACAAATCAACCATCATCCCGCCTGCGGACGACACGCCGATTCGCAACGGCAAATACGCCCGCAATTCGAGCATAAGCGGGTCCTCGCCAGTCCAGTGATAGCGGGAGGCGGGCGCATATCCGCCACGACTGACAATCGCAGAGTGAGCAGACGACATAGCCCGCTCTGACAAAACTTCATAATAGCCAGTCTCTTTGCCGTTGATTATTTGTCTGCCAACCCAAATATCTTTACCGTTTTGAGGCGGAACTTTTGAACAAAGCGCCTTGTACGGCTTGCCTTGAATTGTCACCCAAACAAGGCTGTTGTCATTAGCAACGTTCAAGACGCCCATGCCGTTACCCATAGTTGCGGCAATGTCATGGCGCGCGACTTGCCTGGATTTCAGGACGGTCTTGAATTTACGAGCCTGTTTGTTCAACATCGAAGTGTGTTTCATCGGTTATTATCCTGCTGGGCAAACATTGAGAATATATACGGAGCCAAGTTGGATTCTGCGACCATCGGCGCGGACATTGCGAACATTGTACTTGCTGGAGCCAGCGTTATCATAAAACTGATAGTCAGCTACCCTTACATTATGCGAAACGCTAGTAGCTTTGTAAAAATTTCTTGAATAATTTTCTATCGGCATTTCTTCCCCTAAAGATGCAACCCCGGAAAACAGGCACCCATAAGCCCATCCAATACCACTCCACCATAAACCCCATCCCTCTACAGCATAATATTTATCAATAATTGTTGTAACCGCTATTCCAGTTTCGTCATTAGCCTGCACAACACCAGAAGAGACAATATCCATTGGGACATAATCTATGTCACTGCCTATTCCTTCATCCAACTCCAATTCAAACCCGTCCACATCCATTGGTTCTGGAGGATAAAATTTGTAGTATTCGTTTGATGATATCACCCGCACGCCGTTTTTTATAGCATATAAGTGCCAATGAGTACCAGCATCTCCGAGCATCTGTCCGACCCCTGGTATTGATCCTCCATTCAGCGATAAATAAGTTCCGTAACCTCCAACACTGACATGCAGTTTGCATGGGAAGTATATTCTTGCTATTCTGTCCTCGTCATCCCCTCGCAACTCGGATTTATCCCATGACAATGCGTAAACGTTGCTAGTTGTATTGCCGCACGTTGGATTTGGCGGCAACACAGGCGGAGTCACAGGCGGAAACCAAGTGTCAGTCGGGGGAAATAACGGAGGATGTGAATCGTATGGAGGATAATACGGTTCGTCTGAGTCAGCCGGCACGGGCGGGATTACTGTCACGCCGTCTCTGACTTCCGTTGGCACAATCTCAAAAGTTATGACAGGCTTCAAAGCGTCAGTTTGCACAAAGCGGATTCCGACTGGCACAAGCCTCACGCCTGACATACTAAATCCAAGCGGGTTGTCATCAGCCTCAATGTCTATTGTTGCGAACTGTCGCGGACATACATCAAACATCAAGACTTGGCCAGCTAATTCAATGTCTAGCATATCGAAGCGGCTTGTCAATTGCGCGAACCTTGCACCAGTAATGCGGTTACATTCAGCTTGATTTTCAAACAGGTATCCATCTTCATTTGCTGGCGAGCCGTATGTATTTCCGATATTGCCCGGAGCCTTCGAGATAAGACCAATCGCAGTCGAACCGTCCCACTCCGAAACGCCTGACATTTCAAGGGACGAAACGTCACTGCGCCCAAGCAGTGTCAAATCCAAGCCTTCGATGTAATCAGCCTTTGTGATGTCCATAACCACTGGCACGCTGTTCTGGTCGGTGGGACTGAGCAGGATCGCGGGGATTTCCACGAACAGTTGCCCAAGCGCGTTTACATGCGCTTCTGCCAGAATGGTGGCGAAGGCAATATCGCCAATCTGTCCCCACAGGTTATCCGCCGCGCTCAATACTGATTTTATGCGGATGTCGTTGCCGGTGAAGAAGCAATCACAGATTGCAACCATCGTACTGCATTGATAAAGCATGTGGGCAAGAGCCTTGTCAACGGTCAACTCTTTTATCTCAGTCCAGTTTGTTGGTTCGGCTGAAACATCATCAACGCCAAACGGAAATGCGCGGATTTTTGACAGCCAGAACTCAGCGCCCTTGACTTCAAATTCAACGTATCCTTCCGTGGCATTCTCGAAGATGGTCTCTCCGTCAATCCAGCCGACTGCAAGCACGTTCATAAATCCAGCCATCTTGCCCGCATTGTAGGCAATGCCATTGTATGACTGGTCAGAATACAAAACGCACATTGCCCTGTCGTAAACATCGGTCATGCTGTTCGTCTTTACCTTAAATGACCAGCCGTTTTGATAGGACAAGTCAAGCAACTCAAATTGTGGTTTTGTCGGATTTACGATAACCCATCGAAAAGAGGTCGTACACCTGCCTTCATTGTCTGTCACTTTGCAAGACCAAAGGTATTCTTTGTTTGCTGTCGTTGGATAGACCCATGACGCGGTTCCTGTGCCGCTTGTCATGTCGCTTGTTGAAGTTGCGCCCGGAGCCGAATACAGATAGCTTGCGATTGTCGCGCCGTCATCATAGGTCGCGGATAGGGCGGGGGAGGGGGGTGTAAACGTGATGTCTCCTGTTGCCTGTTGAATGACTGATACGATGGGTCCGATGCGCGGAATCGGACCCGTATTCAAATACGACCCAAATAACCTATCATAATCCATGTAGACATTCGAGCCAACTATCCTGACATCCTTCTGCCAAATTGTCATTGACTTTACAACAGTCAGATAATCTCCGTCCTCGAAGTTGATCCCGCTCACTTCGTTTATGCTCAGATCGCCGTCATCGTCATCTGGTACAGGCTTCCTAAGTCTGCACACGCCTTTTTCATATTGCCCGCTTGCCACGCCGCTGACATAGACTGTCATCCCTGCGAGTGTGTCAGTGGCAGTCCCATCGCCTGTGTCGTAAGGCAAAACAGCGACACCATCCAAAGATGCAAGGTCGCCGTCAAGTCGCATGGTAAATACAACTTCCGGGCGCTGTAAATACATTTCAGCTTTCAGGAATTGATTGGCAGACCTGACTCGCGCCAAGTCCGCGCTGCTTAATGCGGAAACAGGAATGTTATTTGTCATGTTAGCGCCGTCGCACTTTTTATCTTGAAGGTGAGCGTAAAGCCCATTGAGCAATCATTTTCAAATCGTTCTTCGGGCATCCAGTAAACAAGCGTCCTTGCCTTTACCCAAACATTGCTATCACTCAGTGTCAGGATGTAGACATCCTCGGCGTAAATGCCTGAGCAGTATGTTCTAAAAAACGTGCGCCATGTGGGTTCGAGATATGAGTAATACCAGGTACAGATCGGCAAGCCTTCAAGCCTTACGCCTTTATTTGCAAGCGTCAAGACCCTCTCTGCGGGGCGGTACAAGTTCAAAGGGGCTTTCACGCCCGATTGAAACAGGTATGTAAAATCCGCGTCCGTGGAGGTCAATGACATCGCGTATTTGTATCTCATCATGCACCTTTCATCGCCATATCCAGAATTGCAATCGTATCCTTGAAAATCGCGTCACGGCTTGCCTGCGAAACATCGGCATCGAAGTGGCGGTGATCGTTCCACGTCACGCCTTTGCCGACTCCACTTCCGCCTGCGGCGGTCATCAATAATGCCTGTTGTGAAAGTCTGCCGCCAATCAAAGACTCCAGCGACTTTGTTGTCTGCTTGTTTACGACAAATTCCTCACCATGCACACGGTACAATCCGTTTGCCATGTATCCACCGGATGCTTTTGATCCTGAAATACCTGTGGACTTCTGGCTCACCAAACTTCTTTGAGAGTTCATAAAGTTGGCAGTGTCGGTCAGCATGACTCCGTAATACTGCCTGCGTAGCATGGCTTCCGCGTTCAATGCGCCGCCAAGTTCCTTGATCTGACTCATCGCCGCCATTGCGCGTTCACGACGCTCAATGTCAAAGTTTATCTTCAAGTCGGCAAGGGCTTGCTGCCTGTTGCGCTCGATTTCAAGTTTTTGCTCCGCGTACTTTTCAGCTGCAACTTTCTTTTCTTCCTCTGCCTTTGCGCGGGCTTCGGCTATGTCGCTTGCCGCTTTCGCCCTGGCTTCGGCTTGCTGGCGGCTGTATTCTTCGGCTCTGATACGCCGTTGCTCGTTGTAATTGCGCTGCGCTTCTTCAATCTGCTGCTCGGTCTCGCGCTGCGCCTCGCGTAGCTGTTCCTGTGCGCTGTTTTCAACTTCGGTCTTGCGTTCTTCGTAAGCCTCATTTTCCTTGTAAATGGCGCGGGCGTCACGCTCATCTATCAAGTCCGAAAGGGTGCGGGCGTGATCCTTTTCGATTTCTTGAAGCTGCTTGTTTTTATCTTCTTCGATCTTGCGTGCATTCTCCGCGCCATCGGCTGTAATCTCTGCGCGTTGGTTCTGGTATTCACGCTCGGCTTCGAGATTTTCACGTTGGAAGTCCGCCGCAAGTTTCGATAAGGTATCCCGCAGGCTTGCGCGGATTTTACCAATGCTTTCTTCCAGCTTTTCGGGGATTTCGCCAATTGCCTTTTTGTAATCCCGTCCGGCATCATCAAATGACTTCTGCGCGTCACGGTTTATGTTTGACACATCATCCGCATACTCACGCAAGGCTTTTGCTTCATCTTCCGCCAGGCCGTTCAAGACCTTCATGGCTTCGGCTTCGGACTCCATGCTGGAGCCAAGATCGTCGAGTCCGCCTGTCGCTGCTTTAGCTCCATCCACAACCGACTGCCAGGCTGAATCACCTTCTTTGATCGCGCCGAATATGCGTCCGATATTGTAGGTGAATACAAGCGTTTTTCTTTTCGCTTCCGCTTCATCCATTCCGCCAGCGACGGCGAGTTTTTCCATGCCTTGCCCGGCAAGATTAGCTCCGCCCGCTGCCACCGATCCGAAGCGCGGCAAGCCCAATTTCGGGGCGAGTTTTGCTATCAGGTCATAGATAATGGCTCCCAAAACCGCGCCAGCGGCTATGACCGCCAAGACAGTCGCAACCGTGGATGCTATGGATGTAGCGCCTACAAGACTGCCAGTCATGCCGACCTTTGATAATGTTCCCCCGATGCCAGTAAGTTGCTTAAGTGTGTTCGCGGCATTCATCAGGTTTGCCGCAAAGATAATTCCTTTCGATACCGCCATGCCAAGAGCGCCGACCACGGCAAGAGCGCCGCCGACATTCAACGCGGCTTTTACTAAGTCTGGATTTTCTTCGACAAACTTCGATGTCTTTTCAGCAAGTTCAGCGGCTTTCTCCAATAGGGGGAGGAATGCCGTCATCGCAGTGTCCCCGATGCGCTGATAGGATCGCTGGATTATATCCTGCGCTCTCAGCCAGCGTTTTGTCGTCTCGTCAACTTCGCCGCCCGCTTCTTTGATCCGCTGTGCTTCCTTGTTCGCGGACAGATAGATTGCGCCGACAATCGCGGAGCCAGCAAGGAACATCCCCTGCGAGATTTGCCCGATTGAGGCTCCCAACCGTCTCAGGTCTTGTATTTTGGCTTCGGTCTTTGCGAGTTCTCTGTTGTATGCTTCGAGTTTCTTTTGAGCGTCAAGGGTTGTGCGTGCGGCGTTTTGCTGTTCCTGTGACAGCTTTTTGAATTCACGCGGCGTAACCCCTGCCGCCTTCGCCAGTTCATTCAGTTCCTTTGTTTCTTTTTTGATTACATCCGCAGTGTCGAGTCGTTCGCCGCGTAGGGATGCGAGTTGCTTTTCTTCCTCGGCAAGCTTGTCGGTGTAATGCTTAACGCCCGCCTCTGCGGTCTTTACGTATTTTTCAAGATAGGTCTTTGACGGGTTAGCTTCAAGTTTCTTTTTTGCCTTTTCAAGATTGGACGAATATGCCTCCAGTCCGTTCTTTGCCGCGTCAGTCTTCTTTTGCTGTTCTTTGATTGCGGCGGATAATTCCTTTTCCTTCGCCGTCAATTCAGAGATACTTTTGCCAGTCTTTTCCACCGTATCAGCGACTTCACTTAAACCCTTTTTGGTCTCGTTTTTCGAGACCTTATCAAGAATCAGTTTTAGTAAAAGTCCGATGTTTTGGTCGCTCATGGGTTTTATTTATCCTGTGATCGCCATTGTGAAAATAATTGCTGTACCATTTTCTCGAAGATGGAATCAATCTCCAAGATGTCATTCATAAGTTGATCAGGCTGGTCTAAAAACCCGCCCTGGTACGGGAGGTGCTTTCCATTCAGGGCGCGGTACTCTGCCCAATGAGGAAACGCCTTGTCAAAATCAGCCTTCGAGATATTGAAAATCTCAGGCAGTGAGTGTGACGGGTTCTTTTCAGGGAGCAGTCCTATCAGGACTTTTTGGATTTCAAAGGCTTCGGCTTTTTTTTTGAAAGTTCCTGCTCGGATAGGTATTTGTCGAGTCGTTCTTCCTGCACGTCCAGCAAGCCGAATAACCTCGGACTCATTTTGCGGGCTTCCTTCGTCCATGCTTCAATATCTTCATTCTTCATCCAAAGGAAGTCGTCGGGAGTCTGTGGAATATCGCCGTCAGAGCATGACACAAGCGGGATGTACAAAGTGAAAAGTACATTCTTTGTATCTTTATCAATGCCTGCATCCTGCTCGATCTGCACAGTCAACTCGCCAAACTTGCGGGAGTCGTGACCCGTTGTTTCGTGTACGATGATATTTCTCCCCGAAAAACTTAAATCCCTGTACAGAATGCTATGGGATTTAAGTTTTTCGAGGATAGCCTTTTTATCAGATGGATTCATGGCTTTGGCTTATCTGTGCTGATAGACGATCTGAATTTCGACTCCAACTCCGGGCGCGGCGTTAAATGTGACTCCGTCTGTTGCCACGGTGTAATTGGCGGCAGGCACTTCGGTCAGGGCTTCGTCGGTCTGCGAGCCTGAGAACACGGCGATATTGGTTGTGCTGATTGCCCGGCGCGATGCGGGGAAAAGGAATTTAACCTGTGCGGCGGCGGCGATAAACGCAGCGATGCGGTTCGGGTAATCCGAGAAACCAGACCATACGCCAGCCTCAAACGCGCCGGTGTCCGAAACGCCTGAGAGCGGATCGTAGATGTCGGCAAACGGGGCAAGGGCTTCGCCGTGCAGGTGGTATTCAATCGCATTCGGGGCAAGGTCGAAAACCAGGTCAATCGGATTCTCACCAGCGCCAGCGATGCGCGGGACTGCTTTCGTGGAAGGTATGATGTGGAAATGAACGCCCTGTTTCTTTATGCGTCCTGACACCGCAGACTGCCACAAGATCAAGCCAACATTCGGCTCTTTGCCGCTGTTATCGGTAAGATGCGGGAGCATCACCAGCCCGGCAGTCTCTTTGATAGTCAAGCCAGTCAGCGCGGCGATCATGTCCAAGTCCTCAGACCCTACACTCAGTTCGCCCGTGGCAGGTTCCTGTGATGGGAAGATTTGAGTCGCCAACAGGCGGTCATTACCGATGTGGGGGATGCGGCGCGGGGCGGGCAGTGTCAGGGTGTAGACCTTTGTTGCATGGACTTCCAAGCCAGCGTACACGAGTCCGCCTGCGGCAGCCTTCGGGCGTCCCATTGCGTTTAGTTCATACACAACGGCTTTTTGTAAGCCGCTATACATATAGACATTTTCAGTCATATCATGACTCCTTGTTTATAGTTTGCGTCACGATAAGAGTCGTGACCTGCGCGATGTGTGAAACAACGTCTGAATTCGGATCGCGGTTAAGAGGGATGTAACGCGGGCGGTCTGCGGTGTTGAATGAAGTAACCTTGATTCCAGCCGTCCGATTAAGCAGGCGTCCTTCGTAGGACAAGACAAACAGGTTGAAAACCTTCGAGCGAAACGCCTTGAAGTCTGCCCATGCCTGCCCTTCGTTGGTTCGCCAACGGACAAGCAGGTCTATCAGGATTTCCCACTGCACGGTAACTACGTCTGTGCCGTCGAATACCTGGGGAAATGCGCCGGGGTAGGTAATAGCAAAGCAGTCAAAGCCTTTATCAAGATAAATGTCATTCGACTTCGTAACCTGCTTATTCGAGTCCTTCCAGTCAAAAGAGGACTCGCCTTTCAGCAGGGCAATCGCGGCGGATTCGCAAACGTCAAAGTAATCGTCTGTAATCATCTTGTCTCGAAGCCTTGCTCTTGGATGGATGCAATCACGCGGGCGCGGAGCGTTTCAGGAAGTTTCTTAAGCACGGACTCAACGGTGACATGAAAGAGTTTCCAGCGTCCCTTGTGGATGCGGGACTGTTGCTGTCCGCTGATGTACATGATGTGGGAAAGAGGGTTGGATGTTTCAGCGCCGTCCTGGGTGCGGATCGCCTTCCATGCGCCGACTGCCTGCCCGGTGCGTTTGGTTGGAATGCCGCGCCCGAATCCGTCTGTCGCAAAAAAGGCGCGTCTTTGTTTCTCGGAGTCCCATTGGATCGGATAGGTTACGGGTCTGCCTTCCTCTTTCATTTCGTCGCGGATATTTTGAGCCGTAACGTAGAGGGTCATCATGGCGGTTTTTTCAATCCTACCCATAACTCCGATAAGCGCGGTTTGTACCGCCTTTTTGCCACTAAGGATGATATTGAACATCACAATACCTCAAAGGTCGCGTCATTCCGCGCCGGATAATCGCGCTTGGATAATCCCAATTTCACGAAGCCGATGGATCGCCGCGCCACCCAATCACTGATTTCCTTGTCAATGGTCAGATACGGGGAAAGCCCGGACTCAATCACCTGCTTGGCGTAGAAGCGCCCGGAGCCGTGCGAGTAATCCGCAAGGTCTTTGACAATCCCTTCAACCAGCATTGAAATGTCGCTGATGATGGACTGCGGGGCGGTGACGGGAGTCTCGAAGCCTTCATCCGCAAGGCGGTTATCAACGGTATCCGAAACACGCTTCAGCCAGTCAGTTACCTGGGCGAGAGTCGGGTCTGTTGGCTTGACGTAAATATCATAGAGATCAACGTCAAGAAATTCGCCGTTGTCAGTCCATTGAGCGGATAGCGCAGCAACGCCAGTTGGATCACCGTACATTCGGGGGGTATCCTTTGGCGGGCAAGTTGTTTACGCCTGCCCGCCAGTAAGAAGGAGAGAAACTTTAGCAGCCTGTGACGTGGCAAACGCCGCACACGCTGTTCGCATCATGCTTGACGCGGATGGTCAGGGCGGTGAAGACGCGGAAGTCGATCATGAATCCGCCGAGTCCTTCCCACTGAACCGGGATTGTGTCTTGCGCGATGGCAATATCCGCAACGTCGGTTGACGCCTGGAATACAACCATCTCGCCGTCGGTCAGTTTGTGCGCCTGGTTGATAAACGACACTTCGGGCAGTTGCCCCAGCGCGGTTGTGCGCTCGGACACAGCGGTGCCGCTCACGAGTGAGTTGGTTTGCGCGTACTGGTTGGTCGCCACATAAACGCCGTAGGGACCGTAATATCCGAGTTCACGCAGGAAGGCAATCGCGCCGTTGAGGGTCTTGTAGAAGTTGCCGCCGGTGCCGAAGTCGCCGCCGCCGCAGTCTGCAGAGGTTTTTTGCAACCGCTGGGGCTTGGTGGTAAGCCCGTGGATGGGACCGTTATTGCCCAGTTGAGTCGCGTGACCGTTGAAGATGATGTCATCGATCTTATCCTGAACCATGCGGGTGGCAACACGCGCCTGGGTGGTGTCCAGCGATTCGCCGCCGCCGCGCCGTGAGGCTTCGATGTGGCGCATGGGCAACTGGAAGTCTTTGTAGATCAGCGGGACGGGGATCATCTGCGGGGTGAACGGGGTGCGATCCTGTTCGCCGCGGACAATGCCTTCCATCGAGACGTTCGCTTCGGTCATGTCGCCCAACTGCTCGTAGGTGGACACGATCACGCCCAGCCCATCGAGAGGCATGGTCAAGCCGAGCCGCAGGAAGTCATTAAGCGCCACATTCGGGGCGCGTACCACGTCGAGGACGGCGCGGTCAATCTGCTCCCATTCGTACTTGCGAAGCAGGGCGTTCTGGACGGGTACCTGCCGCATGACGGGCTGGCGGTGGATTTGCCCGTTTTTCAAGACAACATCCTTCCATTCGCCAGTGCGGACGGATGTAACGGGAGCGCCGCGCTTATTCAGGTACGGGCGCAGGGCGTTGAGTTCGAGTTTTCCGCCGGCGGCGGTCATCGCTTGGGTGAAAATCTGGTTCATTACAGCACCTCCACTTTGATACGGACAGCTGCGCCGCCGGTACCGGGGTTGTTGTCGATTGCTTCAAGCGTGCGGGCGACGGGGTTGGTTGTGCCGACTTTTAAGGTTCCGTCGCCGTTGGATTCAAGCAGGGCGTCCTTGCCGGCGGTATCGTTGCCGGCTGCAAGCAGGGCGTAAATCTCAGCACCGGGGTAGGCGATGAAATAGCGCACGACTTCGCCGTCTTCGGCGTACTCAGTGTCGATGTCACGACCTTCAAACAAGGCGTCTTCAACCGCAAACATCTTCGGCGCGGCAAGACCTGTCGAGGTGGCGTGAGGCTGGACGGTTCCCGTTGCAGTGCGCTGAATGAGCATACCAGGGGTGATCGCGCCGTCGCCGTAAATGTCCAGGGCTTCGAGAGCGGCTTCCTTGTAGATGCCGTCGCCCTTCAAAACAACTTTCTTGGGGGTGGGTGTGGTCATCGTTTACTCCTGATACAGGGACGGGACGCCCAAAATGTCTTCGGCGGTGGCATTCGCCACATCCGTAAACTGCCCAGCGCCCATCGCGGCGTAACTGGTGGGGCGGTAGGACGCCTCAAGTTTTTGCAGCGCGGTCAGCGACATGGCGTTCAATTCTTCCTCACTGAACGGGTTTTGGGTGGCATTGGCAATCAGCCGCGCAATGACATCTTTCTTGTCTGCTTCGGCTTTGGCAGCGGCATTCTGCGCCATAACGGTTGCCGCTTGAACATTACCTTCGACTTTGTTCAAAGTCTCGGTAATAGCCTGAATGGCGGCGGGAATCTTGCCCAGGTTGGCAAACAATTCCTTGAACTTATCGAGTCCGCCCGCTTCGTTGACGATTGACTCAAGCCCGGTCAATGTCGCCGAAAGGGGGGCAGCTCTCGGAGTCGCGGTGACGTTCTTGCCGTCGTCGGAAAACTTGACGGCGTAGCCCGCTTCATTCAGGATTTTGGTAACTAACTCTTTATTCGTATCCATGGTGTGCTCCTGTTTGGGATTTGAAAATAGGTTTACAAGCCAGTGGGAATCCTGACTTGGGGCTTGCTTTTTGTGCATATACGGCTGTTCGACGACGTTTCCCGATCCATAGAACGGGACATCGAGGAAAACATCATCGCCGTTGACCAAACTAATACCGTTGATTGTCAGGTCGAACGGCTCGAACGTGCCGGCTGGTAGGTCTTCATCCTTGCCGATATAAGCCAGCGTAATGTGAGGAATGAAGCCGTGCTCGGACGGGGTTTTTACGTCCTTCCAATTCAGTTGATTTTTCAGGTCGCTGTATAGCGTCGGCATTTCAGGGCTATCGAATGTAAGTGCGAATGCGTCCTGTTCCCCGCCTGAAATAAACCGCGCCAAACCTTCAACCTTCCCGCTGATGGGGCTTCGGTAGTCGGTCATTTCCATCATGGACTTAATCACGGGTACGATATTTACGTTCTTTGTGTCGCCCAGGAAAGCCAGCGTCAAATGAAGCGTGTTGAAAACATCGTCCGCAATAAACGGGAATTGCCGCTTGATTTCGGCTTTGGCTGTCTCAGGTAACATAAATGCGATCATGCTGGATGAAGAAAAATCAGAATCCTGATTTTTTGCATTGTCTACAATCGCGTAATTCTTTTGCACCCATTTCTCGTCTTTGTCCTGCTTCCAGCCAGCTTTCTTGCAGGCTCCCCATGCCTTTTTCGCCGCTGTTTCTTCGTCATCACCGCCGCTCTTGGCTTCCTCGTACACTTTTTCCCATAGCTTTTTCCCTTCGGCGGGAAGGGCGCTAGTCATGTTTTGCATCAAGTTCGCCTCCATTGAATTCCGATTGACTCCGCATCCATCGCGCAAAGAGCAAGCGCCGATCTCGTCGGGCAAGATTGCAATATGGTCGGGGTGTATTTCGCGCTGTGTTCCAGTGTACGCGAGTCCAAGATACTGACCTGGCGTGGTGTCGATGTTTGCATAATAGCCAGTTGACGTTTCGATCATCCTGCCCGCAAGCAGGTCGTCGTGGAGCATCCGCCCCTCGTCAAATGAAAGCAAGTGCGCTTTGTTGAACCAGTATTCGCCAACAAGGCGCTTCCCTTGCAGGTCCAGCGACGCGCCGAAAAATCTTCCGATGACTGGCACGTCGGGGTTTGGCACGCGGGCTGATCCGTTGTTTTGCTTCGGGTGCCGCAGTACCAGCGGGACTCCATCCCAATCTTTGACGAACGCCCCAAACTCGTCCAATGGGGCAAGCATTCCATTTAGTACACCTTCCACGATGGGGACGCCGCTCGAAACGATCCAGTCTCTCCCATCCTTCGTCTCAAGGCGGCATGTTCCAAAAGGTGACTTGTTTTTGAATGTTTGTAATTCCATAATTCTCCAACAAAAAAAGCGCGGAAGAGCAAAGGGTTATCTTTGCTCTTCCGCGCTTTGGGCGCTTCAGGCTTTTCCAATTATCAGGCGACTGACTGCCTGTTGTAAATATAGCACAGTCGATGATTAATTGCAAGATTTTGGTTATTGCAATTTAGTGTACACCATGATATACTTGAGGCATGAAAAAAATACACGCCATTCAACCAAGAAAAAGAATTGAAATCGGCGCTCCATTCGAGGACGCCGTAAACAGATACCTTATCCCCAAAACAAACAAGGAAAATCTGTCTCCAAACTGGAGTGTCACGGATTGGGTAAGGTACAGTCTGGCACAGCAGATAGCTAAGCGTAATAACGGGAAAATTCCTAAAGAATGTCTGGACATGCTCCCGAAGTTCATTCCAGATATGGAATTATAGTGTACATTCTGGTTAAACCATAGTTGGCTGTTTGCTCCGCGTTCAAAAACTCATTGAAAATTGGTGCTTGTTTACCCTTGACTTCCGCCGTACAAAGTGATAGACTATAAACACGTTAGCAATACGGCTGGCGAATAAAAAACAGGAGAAACAAAATGAACAAGTACTTTTATGCAGCACGGAGCGACAAGGGTTTGAGCATGACATACGACTCACCTTGCTGGATGGTACACGCTTTTACGAGCAAGCAAGAGCGCGACCAGTATGTCGCAGAAAACAGCGACGGCACAGAAACTGTAACCGCCAGCACCGCCCACAAGATTGCGCCCGAACTCAAAACCAAGTCGCCGTCAGAAGCATGGCGAGTGGTCGCCCACTAATGACAAATCAAAAAAAGGGGAGCCGAAAGGCTCCCCGACCATCACGAAAGAATGTTGTTATCACTCCGCATAAGGGCGGGCGCACCGCGAGATTCGAAGCGCGTCTCACCCCAGCGGAAAAAGAAGCCATCTTGAAAGTGATCCGTGAAAGTGGCTTGTCATCTGCTGATTGGCTCGTGCGGGTCAGTGGCACAGCCAACAAAGCGTGAACCAGACGGCGGAACTGTCGCCGAAAATTAGTAGGTTGCGCGTTCTGGTGGTCGTGGGTCAATCCCGCCGCTGGTTACGCAAACCGTTAGAAGGCTAAAACATGTTCACTTTGCACAACGGAGATTGTCTCCCTTACATAAAAGCCATGCCAGCAAAAAGCGTCTCCGCGGTGATAAGCGACCCTCCTTACGGTATCGCAAACATTGTCGGTAATGGTCGATATGGGCGCACAGTCCGAAAAATAGAAAATGATTTCAATTTAGATATTTTGGTCGAAGCGTTTCAAGAAATGTTGCGCGTTGCCCCGCTCGTTATGCTTTTCCATAGCCCGCGAAACTTGTCCGATTTTTACAAACAAATTGACGGCGCAAATTTCGCAGGGCATATTATTTGGAATAAAAAAGCCCCTGGCACTGGTTTTGGAAGCATAAGATACCAGCATGAGCATATTTCAGTATTTGGCGATTTGCCAAAAGAAAAGGAGTCTATATTCAGTGTAATCAACGAATACAGAGAAGCAAAGTTGCACCCACACGAAAAGCCTGTTTTGCTTATGCAAAAACTTGTCAATTGGGTTGATGGTGAAAAAAAAATAATACTCGACCCATTTATGGGAAGCGGCTCAACTGGCGTCGCCTGCGTGAAATTGAATGTTGATTTTATAGGCTGTGAATTATCGCCAGAGTATTTTGCAATAGCAGAGAAGCGTCTAAAAGAAGCGTCTTTACAACAGCATCTCTTTACGCCTTCTAACAACCGCTTGCACCTTGACGTGGGGGATTCTCCCGCGCAGCAAGCATTATTCACCCCCGAAGCGGATTCCGCCGAAGGGAAGTTACCTGCACCCGCCCCACGCAGGTAAAGCGAACCGTTGGGCTTCTGAAATGAGTGTATCTTACAAACTGCACAAAGGCGATTGTCTTGCGTTCATGCGCGAGATGAAAGACAAAAGCGTTGATTGCGTCATAACCGACCCGCCGTATGGTATCAATTTCATAAACGGTGGTGGTCGCAATCCTGCAAACGGCTGGCGCACATTTTACGATAGCGAAGGCGATTGGGATAAACGGAAACCAACAAAGGAATACTTCGATGAAATGTTCCGAGTTGCTAACAAAGTAATTATTTGGGGCGGTAATTATTTTGCAAACCTTCTCCCACCTTCGCAACAGTGGCTTGTGTGGGATAAAGGTCAAAGAAATTTTAGCCTTGCAGATGGCGAATTGGCTTGGTCAAGCATTGATAAAGCAGTAAGGATTTACACTTATTCGAGAGCCGCCATGCTAAAAGAACGAGTTGAGCATCCAACACAAAAGCCCGTTGCGCTTATGAAATGGTGTTTACAAATTGCAGAAGCGCAATCAGTCTTTGACCCATTCATGGGAAGCGGTACGATGGGTGTGGCGTGTGTTGAAATGCAAGTGCCTTTTATGGGCTGTGAAGTAAACGCAAAGTATTATTCCATAGCCGAGAAGCGTATTCAATCGGCGGCATTACAGCCGTCATTCTTTCACGAAGCCCAACAAACGCTTGCACCTGACGCGGGCAAGGCTGCGGCTCAAAAAGGTTTATTTGAATAAAATTGTGGTTCGTGTTATCTGCCCGCGCAGGTAAAGCGAGCCGTTAGAAGGCTAAAAATATGTTCTCTTATTACGGCAGTAAAAGCAAACTCGTAGACCTATACCCTGCTCCGAAGCATGGCAAGGTAATTGAGCCTTTCGCGGGAAGCGCACGTTATGCGCTGAAATATTTTGACCGTGATGTTTTGATTGTAGATGCTTACGATGTGGTTATAAAAATCTGGCAATACTTGCAGCTCGCAAGCGAGAAAGATATTTTAGGATTGCCAGATTTGACATACAAACAATCAACGGCTGATTACAACCTGTCCGAAGGTGAGCGTCTATTACTTGGCTTCTTGGTTGCGCGTGGTTCTCGCCGCCCTGCTAAAGTTGTGCAAAAGTTTTCGAGCGTGGCGCAAGATAAAATTCGTATCGCCAAAGACCTGTATAAAATTCGTCACTGGAAAATTCAGCAAGGCGATTACAGAAACATCGAGAATATCGAAGCCACATGGTTTATTGATCCGCCATATCAGAACGTAGGCAAAGCAGGTTACAACGTCAATGAGCGCGGTAACGCGATAGACTTTCCTGCTCTTGGTGAGTGGTGTAAATCGCGTAATGGTCAGGCGATTGTTTGCGAAGTCACCACCGCCGACTGGTTGCCATTTGAGCCGCTCAAAAAACAACACGGTCAGAAGTTATCCAGCACAGAAGCGATTTGGTGTAATGATAATTGGTCTTATCAACAGCAGCTCTTTACGCCACCTAACACCGCGTGCACTTGACGGCGGGGATTCTGCGGCATTTCAAGCATTATCTACGCCCGAAGTTTTATCCACCTTGCCGAGCGAGTCTACACCCGCCCGCCGCAAGTAAAGCAAACCGTTAGACCCCTTCTTGGAGAATTGTCACATGAACAAAGAGGAAATTTGTAAAATGCAAGCAGGCGAAGAAATGGACGCGCTTGTTCTTTCAGAAATTTTCGGAATTATGCCTTTCAAATCCGAAAACTGCAAACCGTATAAATTAGACATGTTTCAAAACCCGGAACCTATTTCGTATTACAGCGGAGATATTTTTTCAGCGTGGGCTATTGTTGATAAGTTGCGTAAGGATGATGTGATAAATATATGGTGTAACTACAATTGGTATATTGTAACAATCGAAAAACCAAAAGGTGATATTGAGGGAAAGGCTGAAAGTCTTCCACACGCGATATGTCGAGCCGCTTTACTGGCAGTCGTTCCCGCTTAATATGTTAGACCCATTTCTTCGGGGCAGTATGGTACTCGTGAGGGTTGCCCATTGCTAATACTAGTCATAAACAGGGTAGCTGTAAGGCGGTTCGAGTCCGCTATGCTCCACAGAGAAGCCCGCTAACAAACGCCGCAACCCATGAAGGCTAATTACCTGAATGGTGGTAAAGACGGTTCGGGCTTCTCAAAATTGGTATCTTCTAACCCTTAACAACCAAAGCACTTAGGTATATACTAACTGCATCGTCAAACAGAAGCAACAGGAGAAACCAAATGAACACAACTTACCAACCCAATCACACCGCAATCGAAGCCTACGCAATCATGCAGCAAATGGCAATCACCGCAAAAATGACAGTCCAGCAGTTAGCCGAAGCCAACGATTGCAAAAGCGGTTACGAACTTCAAAAGAAAATCTTGGCTGATCTGAATGAACAAAAATAACGCAACAACAGGGGCGGGGAAACCCGCCCAATTTACAAAAGACCCAATTGTGGAAGAAGCCATATTATATTCCGTAAGCGTTTACGGCTTGTCTATCCCGAACGATGATATTACATATCATTTTTTGGAAACATTGTGTAAGCGGTATTCTAAAGAACTTAGTCGCAAAGGTGGCTCGTCCACCAGCAAGGCAAAAAAGAGGTCGTCCGCTAATAACGGAAAACTTGGTGGGCGTCCGAAAGGTTCTAAAAATAAATTATGCTCCTTCTGCGACGGTACAGGTAATGATTTATTTCTTAGTTGGGGATTCTGCGGACTTACAGGCAGTATCTACACCTCAGCCTAATCCTACTCCCAAACATAAGCGCAAGCCCACCCAGCGCAGGTAACGCAAGTTCGTTAGCAGGCTGAAATAATGTCACTTTATCACGGCGATTGTCTCCCAATCATGCGATCCATGCAGTCAGATAGTATTGATTGCATAGTCACAGACCCCCCCTATGGCATAAATGCCGATGGCGGTGTTGGTGGTTTTGGCGCATCTGCAACGGACAAGCATTATCAAGTTGGATGGGATGGCAAAGCACCAAGTCAAGAATATTTCACAGAGATGTTACGCATTGCCAAAAAGGTTTTTATCTTTGGCGGTAACTTCTTCACCGATAAATTGCCAGTTGGCAAGCATTGGATTGTTTGGGATAAGACAGGCGAAATCAAATTCAAAAATCCATTTGGTGACGCCGAGTTAGTTTGGACAAACATAGACCGTAATTCAATCAAAAAATATGTGCTTATCCAGCAAGGTTTTGTTTCAAGAGAGCGTGAGCGTTTTCACCCAACGCAAAAGCCAACACAGTTATTGCGTTTAATTTTGACAGACTACACCGCCGAAGGTGAAACGATTTTAGATCCATTCATGGGGTCGGGTAGTACAGGTGTGGCGTGCGTCGAAGTTGGGCGAGAGTTTATCGGTATTGAGCGTGAGCATAATTATTTTGTGATTGCACAACAACGGGTCGAGAAGGCAAAGTTACAACCACGCCTGCTAACACCGCGTGCACTGGACGCGGGGGAGTCGCCCACTTCGTTATTTTCCGCAGAGGTTATTTGCCCTGCGAAAGTTACGCGGAAATCCCCCCGCCGCTCACGCAAACCGTTAGACCCCTTCACCCGCGTTCACGGGTAAGGGTAAAAGGAGAAATATCATGTACAAGTATTCTTGCAAAAATGGTCATCTGAAATATTTATCGTCTTGCGTGATTGTTCCTCTGTCATGCGAAATGTGTGGTTCAGAATTGGCATCTCTGAATCCATCGGCTTTACTCCATATTGGTATCGCCTTCCTTCGACTGGCGAAATTCAGCCAGAGCCAGAAACTCCGAAAAACTTTGTCGCGGTTCCGTACCGCGATGAAGGTTATCACGGCGGAGAGTATTGGGCAATACTGCCTGCCGATTGGACAATGGAAAGTGCCATTGCTCTGTTCAAGAGCGAAGGTCATCTAAATTCTTTGGCGCAAATTAATTTTCAGGATGTGCCAGACGAATACATGTATCACGTGGGCGGGGTCTAACAAAGCGTGCAGCCGACGTGTGGGATTCTGCGGCATTTTCGAGCATTTTTCTGGCTTCGAGTTTTCCCTGCTCCCAAGCAGAATCCACGCCCGCCCACACGCAGGTAACGCAAGACCGTTAGCCTGCTTCCTTGCATGGCATTGGAGTCTTATGACGGCACCAAACACAAAAAACTTCTGCGGTGGCAATTTTCAAGATTGGCTTGAAGTCAATTTGATTGAAAAGTGCAATGCCTGCTGTTCTTGGTGTATTGAAAGAAGCGGGTATCATCCATCTTTCCACGCTTCGACAGAAGCAATAGCGTCCGCCGCTATAAAAACTGGCAAAACAAACATCATTCTTTTGGGCGGCGAACCTCTGCTTTATTCAGACATAGCCAGTTTGGTAAAAATCTTGTCATCAAACAATCGCAAAGTTTGGATAACCACAAATGGATTCTTGCTTTCAGATAAGTTTGTTTTGAATAAACTTATTGGCGTGCATGGTGTCAATATTTCAATTCACCATTTTGATTTGCAAAAAAATAAAGAAATTACTGGCGTCTTGTTATCTGAAAACAAATTGAAATCTGCAATTTCGGCACTTCATCAGTCAGGGGCGCATGTTCGCCTAAATTGCAACTCAATAAGCGGGTATATTGACATAAAAGAAACCATATTCCAGTATGTCTCTTGGGCAAAAAGCATCCACGCTGATAAAGTGCGTTTCGCAGAACTAAAGCAAGACGACAATGGATTTATTGACTTAGCCAAAGTTCTAAATTATCAATATGGGTTGAACGACGATCCATTTGTTTATGGTTGTAATTCAGATTGTGTAATTGATGGTATTCCAGTCAACTTCCGCCAAATGTGCGGATTACAAACCAGCAGGCGAATTGCTCCAGAAAATCCAGAACAATATGCAAAAGAAGTTTTGTATTACGATGGAATAATTTATGCTGGCTGGCAAACAATTCAGGAGAAAAAAGAAATGAACGGAAAAGATGTTCTAAAGAAAATCACAAACAATAAACTCACCGATGAAGAAATTGAAGCCTTGCTCAAACTAATTGAAAAAATGGTTGAGCGTGAAGTTTCCCGCCAAACTCCGTCATCCAGTGGCGGGTGTCAATATTAACATAAACGCAGGCTAACAATGCTTGCGCCTCACGTATGGTGGGCTTCGGCGTGGCGGACGGTTTTCCCTACACCCGCCACCATACGCAGGTAAGGCTTGCCGTTAGATGCTTCCTTTGAGAAGCAAGGAGTCGAAATGCCAAAGTTGTTTTTATGGCGAGATACAGGGGTTGTCAAGAAATGGGGGACACAATTCGCCATTGCCGAAGATATAAAAGATGCGGTAATGGCAGTTATGAGGGCGAGAGCGCAAGAGCCACGAAACGATTATGGCTCTTATCGTACATATTTAGCAATACAACATGATGGCTTATTGTGTGGTGAGTTGTTTATGATTGAGCCAGAAATATTTGAATTAGATAGTCCAATCGGTTTTGCTGTTTGGCGAAGCGAAGGAACAGTAAGCCCTGGTCAAGTAAAAGATGGCACAGAACGCATCTAACAAAGTACGCACCTGACAAGTGGGATTCTGCCAGAAAATACCATGCGCCAAATGCGCTGAGTTGACAAAATCAAACTACTAAGGAGTCATAAATGGGCGAAGGATCAGCAATCGCGTGGACACAAAACACTTGGAATCCGTGGCAAGGCTGCCATAAGAAATCCCCAGGCTGCAAGCATTGTTATATGTTCCGTGACAAAAAACGCTATGGCAAAGACCCGAACATCGTAGTGCACTCATCATTCAAAACCTTCAATAACCCGAAGTCATGGAAAACGCCGTCACTTGTCTTTGTCTGCTCCTGGTCAGACTTTTGGATCGAAGAAGCCGACGAATGGCGCAAGGATGCATTTGCAATCATGCGGAACACTCCGCACATTTACCAAATCCCCACGAAGCGCCCAGAGCGAATCGCCTCCCACCTCCCCCGCGATTGGGGCGAAGGATACCCAAACGTCATGCTTATGGTCAGCGTCGAAAGTCAGGCGTTTCTCAATCGCGCCGAAATGCTGGCTGAAATCCCATGTCAGGGGCGGGGAATATCCTACGAACCCGCGTTAGGTCCCGTTGATTTTTCAAGCGTTCTGTCTCGGTATGACTGGCTTATCTCAGGCGGTGAAAGCGGATACGGGAAGCCAGGGGATGAATTCTATCCGCGTCCGGCTGAATTGGACTGGTTTAGGTCGGCGCGCGATCAATGCCAGAGGTTTGATGTGCCATACTTCCATAAGCAGAACGGAGGCACGAAGCGGATCAATGGCAAGGCGGGCGGGAATTTGCTGGACTGGATGACGTATGAGAATTATCCTGCCTCATTCGCAAGGGTGATGACATGCAAAGACTGATGATCCCGCAAAACCGCCTCTCGCTTCATCTGTTCTGGTTCCTGATTGACAATGCGGGCACGTCAATTCACTACGACGAATTCACCAAAACAAGGAGAATGACATGAAAATATACAACAGATGCACAAGTAAAGAAATTCTTGACACTGGCGATGCCGACCTGCGCGTTTCTGACCTGAGCTACGCCAACCTGCGCGATGCCGACCTGCGCTACGCCAACCTGAGCGGTGCCATTGGAGACATATCAGTATTCTCTGGCGGAAAGGACCAAGGGATTGCAACCTGCACGCATATTTTTATCGGGTGTCAAGCGCGCACTCACACGGAATGGCGCAAACACTACGCGAGAATTGGAGAGAACAATCAATACACCGCCGAGGAGATTGAGAGGTATCGGGCGTGGATTTTCTCGCTTGACTGGTTAATTAAGGAATAATAAACTATGAAAATAGGACGCATGAATCAACGCATCGGCAAACACGGACAGGAAACAGCCGCATCCTACCTGTCAGGTTTCGGACTCGAAATGGTTGAGCCTATCGGGACTCCTGTCACCCTGGTATCAGTTGGAGGTCGCAAGGATGTGTTTCGCGTCATCTTCGGGGAAAAGGTCAGCGGCGATCACCGCGCACTACTCCCTGACGGGACGAGCGTGCTGATTGAAACAAAGACCGTCATTGACGGCAACTTGACTTACTCCCACCTGCGGGAACATCAACCCGAACGGCTTTCCCGTCATGCTTCAATCGGGCGGGCGGTGTCCCTGCTTGTTTGGGTACACCATAGCGGGATTTATGTCATGTGTTGGGGCGAGAACGGGATTGAAGGATTTGCCCCGCGCAAGAGTATCGCGCCGAAGCGGGCGCAGGAATTGCACGATGAGTGCATGGCGCTATTGTTTGCGAGAATGAAGATGGCAGAATGACCGACGTAACATTTTTAGAAGGTGATGTACTCAAAACCCTAAAAGACCTTGCTGATTGTTCTGTTCAGTGCGTGGTAACTTCGCCTCCCTATTACGGCTTGCGCGATTATGGCACGGCAGAATGGAAAGGCGACGACCCGAACTGCAACCACGTTGACGATGACAAGGTAGCAGAGCGCAAGCGCCAAAAGAAGTCCATGATTGCAGTCGGTGAAAGTCTTGACGGTAGCACCCGCACGCGGGAGCATGATGAATCAATTGGTAAAGACTGGCAATATCGTGACGCTTGTAAAAAATGCGGAGCTCTGCGAATTGATAGCCAAATAGGTTTAGAGCCTACGCCCGAAGCATTCGTTGAAAAACTTGTAGATGTGTTTCGTGAATGTCGCCGCGTTCTAAAAAACGATGGTACTCTCTGGCTGAATTTGGGTGATAGTTATTGGGGCGGCAAAGGTCAAAGCGGAACACGCGGCGAAGATAATCAAGAGATACGCTATGAAAAAGGCGCGAGTATAAATCGCGGGTATCAAACGCTTGGCGGCGCAGGCTTGACTCGCCCGACTGACAGCAAGCATCCAGTTATCAAACCTAAAGACCTAATCGGTATTCCCTGGATGGTCGCCTTTGCTTTACGCGCTGATGGTTGGTATTTGCGCCAAGATATTATTTGGGCGAAGCCGAACCCCATGCCTGAAAGCGTGACAGACCGTTGCACAAAAAGCCATGAATACCTGTTTGTGCTATCCAAGAGCGCACAATATTACTATGACTTTGAAGCGATTTTAGAGCCAGCGAACTTCGATGGGCGCAAGGCAACCAAGATGAAGGGAAGTTGGAAATATCAAAATGGCTTTGCGCCGACTGACGATAACCCGAACACGCTGCACATCAAAGGGCATGAAAGATGGTCAAGGCAAATGCCTGGCATAGGTCCAAAACACGGAGCGGAGCGCAATCGTGGCGAAGAATACAAGCCCATTCGTGGGTACAAAACAAAGGCGCAACTTCCCGACATGCAGCATCACGGCGATGCCATTCAGTCTGGATACGGTCTGTCTGGCAACGGATTCAAGGGTCATTCTGGTAACTACGATTCTGACGGCAACCTGCTTGGTCACGAAATAGACGGCGTGCCTGCGAGGAACAAGCGTGATGTTTGGTTTGTGCCGACTAAGCCGTACAAAGAGGCGCACTTTGCCACATTCCCGCCCGACCTGATCGAACCTTGTATCTTGGCTGGTAGCAAAGAAGGCGATACCGTCCTTGATCCATTTGGAGGGTCAGGAACGACTGCGGCAGTCGCAATTAAGCGCCATCGAAAAGCAATTCTGTGCGAACTAAACCCCAAGTATATAAAAATTGCAAAAAAGAGATTGTCAACTGTTCAATATGTCATGCCTGAAACAATCGAGGAACGATGACCCACTCCCCCACTATCCAAGAAGCCGTTGACGCCTGGCTTGCGGCTGTCAAACGCTCCAAGTCCGAGCGGACACACATCACTTACGCTTCATCGGCGCGGACGTTTCTTGCGTCCGTTTCGGATGTCATCACGCCGACTGCGCCGGCGTCTCGCCTATCTGATTCCCACGACGTTTTTGCTGACTGAAATGCGTCGATGTAGTATTCAGCGACCTTACTGCCTTTCTCTTCTTGTTGTCGCCAGAAAGAGACGCATTGGTCTAAATAGTCCTGCATCATCGTTATTCTTTGATAGGCTCCAGCAAGTTTATCGTTCTTCTCGCCCGCGTCGACCCTGCTCATGGCTTTCTTGAGGAATTCAGCCATGACCTCGCCAACCAGAATAAGGGTAATCCCTCGCTTTTCCTCATTGTCCATGATGTTGAAAACGTGATTTACCTTATCGTATTTATATGAATACTTGTTCATTATTCAAATCCTTGACGCACAATGTCGCCGTGGTCATCGTGGGCGGGCTGTACCGGCATGACGCGAAATACATTGCGCTGGGATGTTCGCCCAAAATCGATCAGGTCTTGCACTTTCAATTTGTAAACCAGCCCGCGCCGATGTACTTCAATCTCGTGGCCTTCGGGTAGGTACAAAAAAAGAAAGTGCCCGCCTTCGGACTTGACCTCTATGCTCTTGGTTGCGCTTTTTATGTCTGTCATATCCTTTTCCTTGTGACTAGCTGACAAAGGCAATTCCCGGCGCAAGTGGCGAGTCCAATTTTTACAACCTTATCAATCCTCACCCATCCAAGCGCGGCGAGTTCAATACAGCCTGGACGATTGGCGGAGTCGTGGCAATGGTTTTCATTCTCACCTAAAATGCGCTTTGCTTCATCGTGACCTTTACACATGCCGGCTTCGAGTTTGGCATTCTGATACGCGCCGTTGGCAGATCGGGCGAGATTGCCAACGGCAGTCCGAATCCTGCCGTCAAAGGGGATGGCTCCCTTTTCAATCGCGCCTTTCAGTTGGTCAAGCCTATCGAATAGCAGGATCAGCCAAAGGTAGAATGCGGCGCGGGCTTTGTCATCTTCAAAGAGCATCCCGCCCAGGGTGACAACCCACACAGAGCGGTACAAGGCTTTCATCATTGATCGGAGTCGTTGATACCAGATCACAAACAGGATAGCGCCCGCCATCATCTGTTGGGTATCCTGCCTCATCCTGTTTTGCGCCTCCCTCGATGTCTTGAAAATCGCGGCTCTTATCTCCCGTTCGGATACCGCCTTGCCTGTTGCGGCGCGTCGGTACTTTCCTGTACGGGCGTCAAAGGTAAAGTCCTTTTCGCCTTTCCGCAGGGGTCGGGGCGCGGAGTCAGGTTTGCGGGCGTCGAGCAGTCCAGGCAAGCCCGACGACAGATTCCACAATTCGCGGGCGAGTTCGTCATCCGCTACGGAATGAGTCGTCAGAAATTGACGGGTCTCAGGCTCGGATGCCGTCGGGAAACGCTGTAAGATAGATTTGTGGATTATGTTTTCCATTGCTAAGATTCCGTAAAAGTCTTATTGAATTCACGCCAAAGTTTACGCGCAGATACTTTCTTTTTGGATACGCCAGAAAAAACAGAAAAACGACCATCAAGGCGTATGGGATTCACAAAAAAACGGCAATTGCTGTTGCCGTGAATATGGACGAACGCATGAGGAATAATATAGAATTTCCAGACGCGCTTCCCGCTTGACACTGCTCTTTGCCAAATAAAAATAGGCACATCGGTCAATGGCGGAGTCTGCGAAACTAAAGACAGCAGATCGTCGTCACAAGCCGCAATGTCAAAGAAAAAAGGCTTATTCGTTCTTTCTACGTCTGTCTCTAATACCCTAGAGCCGTCAGGCGGGAAAACAACCTTCACCGAGTCTGTTGATTCGCTATGTATTGAGACAGCATCAACATTGGTGAATGAATAGTATTCTCTGCCGGCTTTTATTTCAAACACCCTGCTTTCTTTTTGTTTTTGCTTTTTGCTTTTCAGATAAACCAGGTAAGTAAAAAAACCTACGGCAAGCATAACGGAGCAAACAACAGCCCCTACAACAATATTAACAAAAAAATCAGGCAAAAACTTGAGCATTGTCTTGTTCCTTCCGCGTCAACCTATCGGTTCTTCGTCCTTATCCGTCAACCCCTGTGCGAGTTCGCCCTCAGAGCCCTCGTCAATCACGTCCTCGCCTTCTTCCTTCTCAATCGGCTCCTCCGCTTCGGGCATGACATAGCCGTCAAGAGTCTCGGCAACCATGTCCTCGATCCTGACCGCCTGCTCGATGTTACCACCAGTCAATTTTTCGAGGAATTCAACCTTTGCGGTGCCAAGTTCAATCTTCTCCAACGGGGTCATCTGGTGAAGTGAGTTCCATTCAACCTGAAACTTTCCAGACGAAGGCGGGGGAATAATCCCGTACAGGTAAAAATGTTTCACCGCGTCTCTCACCCACGGCGCACAGACCTTCTTCTGCCGCGCCGCTGTTGCGTTATTCATGTTCAGGATGTCTTGCGACGAAGCCAGCTCGCCGCGCTCCGATCCCGTCAGGATGCGTTGCGGGATACGGTTTTGACCGGCGATGTCCTCAATGATGAGGTCATGCTGCGCCCTGCCGTCCACGATGGACGACTCCAGCTTTTGAACGTCCATGTTATTCAGTTGGATGACCTGCCGCATTTGGTGTTCAAGCGCATCCATTTTGTCTTGCAACTTCTCGTATTCAGGCGTTCCCGGCGCTGGGGTATTGAATCCCTCACGCGCCATCAGCACAAGCGTTCTGCGGATGTGCTGCCAAAAAGCCTCAGACGATGAAGCGGAAACCTTTTCCAAGTCCATCAGGGAATTGTAGGACTTTTGCAGTCCAGGTATCCCGTACACGCTGGACCTTTCCCGTCCCTGCTTAAAATGGATTACCCGCGTCCAATGGACGGGGATTGACGCGCCGCCATCCTCGAAGGTACAGCGGTACAGGTTCGGGAGTCCGTAGCGCGGGTCGGTTACTTTGTTGACGGGATCGGAGAGCGTGACTTGCCCCTCATCCAGCACCCTGATAAGGGACGCGGTTTTCGTGCCACCCAAGTCCAGCGGCTTTGAGTAATCGTCATCCCCTTGTACGCAGATGACCATGATGGCAAATCGCCCAATCCCCAGCGCAACGTCCAGTTCGTGAAACTTGCTTTGCAGGTCGAGGCGCTCAACCAGTTCGAGCCACGCCTTGAGGAATGGCGTGTCATCCTGCCAGTCGTCGGCGGTCTTGCCGTCATGCAGGACAAGGAATTCCCGCCAGCACTCATCCGCTTTGATGTCCACCACGGCGGCGGCGATTCCGTTGCGCTCGTACATATTCAGGTAGTCATCGAAAAATAGTTCTTTCTTCCAGCCGACCACCTCATACAGATCACGCTTACCGTTGAAGGACTGCCCTAACATGGACTGCATGGATTGTCTCGAAATGATTGACGCCATGTTAAGCACATTCACCAGTTCGCCCTTTGTTTGGCGCTTGACGACCTTCGAGTCAACGTCAAGACCTGCCGAATAAAGCAGGTTTGAAACGGTATTGATCGCCTGTTGCTTTGTGATATTTCTTGTTGTCAGGGGCTTCGGTGCGGGGGTTATTCTGGAAGCGGCGGGTATCTTTGTTTTCATAGGGACTCCGTGCTTGTTAGTTTTACTGATATTTGAAAAACATACTTGCCTCTTTTGTCCAGTTCCACCAGGTTCGGAGATAACTCAATGAGCGGCTTGAAAAACGTAATTTTGCCGCATTCGATTTTGTAATCCAGCAAGTGGACAAGAATTCCATTTACGCGCACTTCAAGCTGTTTTTCTTCCATTTCGATTTATTATACAATAAATTACCACGCCAGGGGCGCATCCGGCGCGAATGACAAAATCAAAGACTCCGCCTTGTCAGGACTGCGCCCAAGCGATTCCTTCATGGAGTCCTTGCTGGTTATGATTACCTTGCCATTATAAACCCAATATGACGGCGCAAGCAGTTCTTCTATCAACTCGTCGTCGGGCGGCAGCATCGCGCCGGGGTCGTCTTTCAGCCATATCATTGTGCTGTACCATATCTGGTCGCGCAACTGGCGAAATACGCCTAGTTCGGTTTCGTAGGTTGGCGACGAAGCAACCATGACCTTTTCTGCATATTGAACGCCGAGCCTCTGCATTCGCGGCGCAACGCCCGCGCCGACACCCGTTCCGTCAACCTTTATTTTGATGGAATGAAGTGGCTGCCCCAGCGACTTTGCAATCTCTACGGTTTTGATTGCGGTTTGGTCGGGGTCGATCCCGCCCCACGTTCGCAGACGCGCAACCCATCCGCCCCAGCGTTGGCACATCGAATTTTTATCCCGCCCCCCGTCGGCTACGTCCAGCCCAATGATAGGACGGACGCCAGCGGGAGGCACTTCGCCAAACCGCGCCACATAGGTATGCCAGCGCGAGACAGCGGCGTCCACCCATGCGCGGCTGATAAGTTGCGTTTCAGATTGAGGCGGATAAATGCCGAGGACTTTGTAAAAGAATTCAGGATATTCCCGCTTCACCCTGCGCCAGCCGGCGGGAAGCGGTTGAGTCATATTCCCGCCCTTGTCCAGCACGGTAGCGCCGACAAGAAAATCAGGCAGTTCAAAGCATTCGATATCGGGGCGTTCGCTGGGCAGGAGCGGGTCGGTCATTTTGTTGATACGCTCAACGGTCTTTGCCCTCGACACCGCGCCTGGGATCACATCGACTCCCTGAATTACGTTCGGATGGTCAAAGGCTGAAAGGTAAATGACATTCCCTTCCTTGCGCTTCACCATTTGCGCCACAGTCCCCGCTTCATACCTCGGATTGAACATGATAAGCAAGCGTCCCATTCCGCCCGACAGACAAGAGTCAATCCCTTTGTAGACCTCGCTTGGCACGGCGTCACCTTCATCCACGATAAAGAGCAGGTGCGGCGCGTGCTTGCCGCTGAATTTACTTTCCCGCTCCGCCGGCGATCCCGTACTGGGCACGGCGACTCCAGTGATAAAAGACAGGGAATGCCGCCTGATATTCATGTCATTGTAGACTCTGTCCGACGCGAATACATCAGGCTTTCCGCGCACCACTGCGCCGATCTCGCCCCATAGGATGTTTTGAAGGTTGGTAATGGGAGGCGCGGCAGTAGTGTAGACTTGGGCGTCCTCAAATGTTTTATAGAACCACACGGCGATGCGTGCAGCCGCATGAGACTTGCCCGTCCCATTCGCGGATACTGCAATTGTGACCTGATTGTCCCTGACTGATTCGATAACCTTCTTGATCGGGTCCGTGATGACAAGGACGCCGAGTTTGTGCTGGATGAATGCAACGGGGTCAACCGCGTACTCTGACTCGGAAGCCTTCCCGTCCACGCTCCGCTGTTTGAGTTTCTTGAGTTTCAGGGCTTCCGCTACGATTTGCGCCCGCGTTTTGGTCGGCTTCATTTTTCCGTTTCATTTTCGCCTTTGGGCGCGGCTTGCTGTTCTTTTTGGTATTGTTTCCAGTCACGAACTACAAGCACAGACGACTCGCCTGCGATGATGCGGTCAAGGAATTCGATGTCCATGTCTGCGGGGATTTCTACTTCCTCGTTTGTGTCGATTTCCTGATAGTCCATGTGGAAACGCACCCGCTGCATCTTGTACGCCCACTGCGGGTCGCCCTTCGCGGCTCTGTCCAAGACCTGCTGATAATTGATTCCCGCTTCCGCTTTGGCTTCGTCTACTGACTTCAAAAAAGTTAAATAGGGTTCATACTTCGGATTCTGCTTCTCGCCCGACTCACGCCTGGCTCTTTCCCGCCTTGCCTCCCTCATCCAGTGCATTGCAACTTCGGGGCTGATGCCGGCATACAGGGACGCCAGTTCATAGCCCGCGCCGATTGCTATGGCGTCGGTGAATTTTGTCGTGGTTTCCTTGGTTAGTTTGGTGGGGCGTCCGTGGGCGAGTTTGCCTTTGGGCTTTGGCTTCTGGTTGGGTTTCTTTTCTTTTGGGGTTGTCATACGTTTTCACTTCCTTACGTTTGGAAAACAGGCAAGCATGGGCAATCCAACGCCTGCCAGTTTCTTCTTACTTGCCGCTCTTCGCGCTACTTCTTCTCGTGGCTGCGGTTTCGGTTTACGGCATTCTTCGCCTTTGCGGATTGACGCTTGGAACGGCGAATCACTTTCTTTCTACGCGGATTCATACAATCACCTCCTTTCTATATTTCTTCGGATTACCGCGCATTTTGATCGGCTCCAATTCAATCTCATTGACCTTGACGCCTATTCTGCGCGAAAATTCCAAACCATTGATAAACCTCTCGCCCAAATCCTCGAATTTCCCGTTACGCAAGAATTCATCCTTTTGGTCGTGGCTCTGAAAAACAACGCAAATATAAAAGTCCGGGTCGCCGCTTACCCTGAAATGATCTTCATAGGCTTTGCGGTTACGGGCGATTTCCTGCGCCACAGCAGAGACTTCCTGGTCTGCGGATTCCTGTATGTCATTTTGGTTGGTCTCAACGCCATCAAGCGGGTTGTCTGTGAAGTCAAGGAATGTATCAAAGTCCGGGTCTGTCGGCTTGTGCCGGCGCAACTTCGCACCACGCCCACCAATGACCACCGCTCCAGATCTTTTAAGTTTTACTTTTTCTCTTTCCATCATTTCACCTGCTCATATCTGAATAATTCCGCCTCAAGCAGCGGGAACCATTCCAAAACTTTTTTGTAATCCTGCGGGGATTTATCGCGCAAAAGTACGATGTCTCTGTAAAAGAACCCATCCCCTGTACTGCCGTAAATCTGGTATGACCTTGAAAGTTTGCAGTTATACCGTTCTATAATGCCGAGCGTTTGCGCCAAGTTCCAATCCCAGATTGCAAAATAATAATGGCGCTTTTTCAGTCCGAGAGTCCCCTTCAATTCGATGAATGACCAACGCCCCAGGCTGTCCGCCGCACGGTATCCAATGGCTGAAAAGTAATTGGCTGGCAGGCGGTTATCTTCCGCCAAGATGTTTTCTACGTCATTCCAATCGAAGTGCCATAAATCCATCGCGCTGACGCGCACGGCGGCATCGGGAGCCATGTACTCGCCATTGATAAGCATTTGGTAAAAGAACGGATGCGGCAGCCTGTATATCTTGGTCTTGAAAAACTTTTCGTAATACTCAAGCATTTCATCATCGAAACTCATGTTGGGAACGGTGTACAAAAAATATGGGATTATCTCAACCTTGCGCTCCCGCAGGTATAGCCACATCGCCAGACTGTCCTTACCGCTTATTCCTAAAAGAACCTTATTGCCCGATATGCCGCGCACCACATCCACCAGATCGGTAGACGAGATGAGTCGCCCATCGGGATAAAACGACGGATTGCCGGCAATGCCGTTGCGTTTGCTTTTATGATGGCGGGCTTGGATTGCTGGCGTTGTGGCTGGCGTCTTTGGGGAACTGAGTCGCGTCATACCTGCATTATAGTACAGTTTGGCGGGCTGGGGCAGGAAACGGCGGGAATCAGCGGCATAAAGAAGATAGTACTTTTGGGGGATGCGTAAGGGTTGACAGTTATATAACCGTGTGATAAGATAGGGGTATAAGTTGATAGGCGCTATCAACAACAAAATCAAAAAGGAGTTTGAAATGAACAAAACAACTGGTTACGAGTATTACGAAGACAATGGCGGCGGACTGCACTTGTTTGTGCTTGAGAATGGCAAGGTCGTTGACGGCATCACCAATCTTGAGTTTGCAGGCAAAGGCGAATGGAACGATGTCAAAGACGACCTGAACGAAAACGCGGTATCCGCTGTCCGCACCTGGGAAGGTCACATGAAAGATAATGACATTGACGCGGCAGAGATGTACGCCGAAGTGCAAGCAAGCCAATACGGTTACGACTTGGTTTGCGATAACGGAAAATTGAACGTTGATCGCATGGGCGCGGCGGCTCATATCTACTTCGGGGTAGAGAGTGATTAGCAAAAATAAGGGGAGCCGAAAGGCTCCCCGCACCCATCAGGCACACTGGCACGACAACACCATCAAAGCACTGTCCATTAAGCAACCATGGGCGGGCTTGATAATCGCAGGCGTCAAAACCGTGGAGAATCGCTCCTGGATGACCTACCACTCCGGGCGGCTGGCTATTGTGTCAAGCACAAAACCCGACGCGCAAGCGATGAGAGACATGGAGTCGCAGCTTGGCAAACTGCCAGCGGCGTGCTATACAAACGGCTCCATCCTGGGGACCGTGGACATGACCGGGGCAATCTGGGAGGCGGATGACGGCGAGACCGAGTCAGACGTACCAGACCGAGTCACAGACTCAGTCTTGGAATGGTGGGATACCGACTCAATCGGCTGGATATTGGAGCGACCAAAGCGACTCAGCTCACCCATCCCGCATAAAGGCAGACTCGGACTCTACTCGATTCCTCTGGTACTTTTGGGGGATGCGTAAGGGTTGACAGTTATATAACCGTGTGATAAGATAGAAGATAGTGACTATTAGGATAATCCTTATGAGTAACATTATTGTAGATACAATCAAGATGGTGGCGCGAATAGCGCCACCTAAAACAATCAAGTTGTCAATGCCAGATACAGAGGGCGTTGGGTCTATGTTGTGGATCACCTATGACATGATGTATGAGACCAAGCCAACAGGTTTGGCACTGGCAGACACAACAGTTTATAGCCGCCCTGCCGATACCTATCATTACATCAGCGAGTATCACACGCCAGAGTTTTGGCAGGATATTATCAGCGTCGCGGGTTGGATATTAGGCGCAGGCTATATGTACCGCTGGCAATTCGCTCCAGGTCGAGAGCATAATCATCTTTGGGGATTGGACAGATACGATCTTGGCGATGGTGATGTAACGGCTACGGGAGACTCCAACTATGGTCTCGCAGAATTATGTAGACAGTATGGTACATGGCAATGGGAGATTAATTCGGCATGGCGGCGCGAAGAAAAATTGATAAAGTGGCGCACGGAAGACCCGCGACGCGGTGAGGATGGATGTCGTACAACTCCATTTCCTTGGTGGTCAAGCAATCACCCACTCTTAAGAGCAACCGTCGAAGGCACTGGATATGAATCGCATTATTACTATGTGCAACCCCGAAAATATAATCCCCGTGAAGATGTGATGGTGAAAAATGGATAAGCCCAAGAAAAACAAAAGGCCATCACGCAAAGGTATTGCAATTAAGAAACACAAAGGCGGGCGCGTGAAACGATTTGAATGCCGCCTGACCGAAGCAGAAGAAATGATTGTCAATGCGTTGGTTGAAGCAAGCGGGTTATCCAAGTCCGATTGGTTGATGGCAATGGCACAGCCAACAAATGCCTGCACCTGACGCTGGGGATTCTGCGGACTTACAAGCAGTTTCTACGCCTCAGCATTTATCTGGTCTCAAAGCGGATTCAATCCCGCACACCACCGCTAACGCAATACCGTTAGTTGCTTGCCCCGCGTTCTTGGCGGGTCTCAAAATTTAGTCACACCGAAAGGTTGTTGAGTTTAGTAAACCACTATCTCATTTGGTGCAAAAATGAAAAGCATCAATAAATTACATGATGAGGCAATGGATTTTGCCGACCAAGCATTTATAGCCCGTCGTAAAGGTGACATTGAAAACGCTCTTTCCTTTACGCGAAAGGCATATGAATTAGAATCTCGGGCGGCAGAGTTGTTGCGGGATGATTTAAGCACTGAACCTAGTCGATCAGTGCTTTATCGAAGCGCGGCATCGTTAGCTATGGAATGTGGGGAAACAAGAGAGGCGGAACGATTAATTTCCATTGCCCTTTGGGGTGATCCACCATATGAAATAGCCGAAGAATTGCGCAATTTAAAGGAGGCTTATGAAAAAACAGAAAGAAATTCTCGCGTTCGTCCCTGTCCCCGGAGGCGGAGTCACTTTCCCCTTTGAGAAACCGAACAGCAAAGAGGAAACCCGAATCAACCTCATCGTCCGCGTGGATCGCGCCGTTATCGCGCAAGACCGCGCCGCCCTCGCCAGACTGCAACGGGAATGCAAAGACATCCCCCTGCTGAAAGACAAAATTAAGAAAGCGATGGAAGGATAACCCATGTCGAAATTCGATCCCCCCTCAGACCCCTACGGCGGCGAACGCCTGTGCCGCGTCTGTGATCGCCCGCTGGAGTACAACCCGCTCACCCGCCAACAGGAATGCACCCGCGACCACGACGCGCCTGAAATGGCGGAATGCTCAGAGTGCTGTCAGGAATTCCCGGTTGACACCCTGCGCCCCGACCCGCAATTCCCGCAGTTCAAAATCTGCCCGACCTGCATGGCTCATGCGAATCTCGCCATCGAATGCCAAGCCCCCAAACGGTTTATTCTCGGACAAACCGAAGCAGAGGCGGCATGACAAACGCCCTGCTTGCCCTCATCGTCATCTTGCTGAAACTCAGGCAGCGCGTCCAGGTTTTCACCGTCGATGAATTCGAGAAATCGCCGGAGTAGACCATGATCACAAAGAAGAAAATTGTCGTACAGTCAAAAGAAGAACTAAGAAAACAATTTCTTGACGCAGTTGCCACAGATTTCAAAGTCCCCGTGCGCTTCCTTACTGGCGAAGTTAGGATAGAGGCGGAAATAAGCGCAAAGCTAAAAGAGATCAACCGCCGCAAGACCAACCGCCGCACAGCGATTCTTAACCTGGTTGCAGGCCGCATGGGCTACGATTCATGGTCCAACTTCGGCAAGCAATTCCTCGAAAACATCTACCCCATCGAAGGGAAAGCCACCGAAGCGCAGGTCAATGCCATCGTCAAAGTCATCCTGCTCCGCTCCGCCAAAGCCGTGCTACACGGAAACGGCGAATTCGACGCGGAGTTGCAGGCAGTCCTTGAAGCCCACCCCAGGCTGAGGGACAACTGGTAGAACGAAAATGCCCCGCGTGCAACGGGGCATTTTCTCGAACCAACAACAAACAAAAGGGATTGGGTGGGCGTTCGCAGTGAAGGGGTCACTGCGTTCACAAATATTCTACCAAAAACGCCGCCAAAGTCAATAGGCAAAATGAAATTGCTTATTGACTTTGTAAAACAGATGTTATACAATAATCACATAATCCTACTCGTGCAAAAGAAAGGAAAAATATGATCATCCCTCCTCAAGTAACAGTAAACAGCCGACGCGCCCTGCGTCACGGCTCCATGACCAACGGCGTCCACGCTGACAAGTGGTTCGTCGTTGAAGGCTACCGCTTAGAATACGCCGAGCGAGTCAGGACTTGCCAGTTCTGCTATCGGCACATCGAAGCGGGGGAAGTCTACGGCGTGAATGTCGAATCGCTCCACTACCCCCTGCTTTGCGCTGACTGCCTCACCCCGATCCCACCGGGGGCGCAAATCTGGCGCGTCTCACTGCAAATGCGCCGCAAATCAAAAAAACACCCCGACAAGTTGAAACATGAATTTGAAGTCTGCAAGCCGGACCAGATGGCGGATTACATGCGCCGCCTGACCGAAGAATACCCCGGCTCGACCTGTGAGGCGGTAGGCGAGATTAATTCGACGTTCGCCTACATCGACACGCTGGCTGGCAACCAACGCGCAACCGTCACGCAGATGATTGACGCGGCAGGGCTTCCGCTCGAAGGAACCACCCCCAGTCCGTGCATTCACGGCGGAGAAGTGTACGACCTTCCCTTCTACGAAGTCATGCCGGTCATTGACTTTGACAAAATCGAAAAAATTGAGTTTTAGGAGAATCCCATGTCAGCACAAACCCAAATCATAAAAGTCCCCGAAAAGGTGGCTGCCGTGTTTTCAGACGTGGCTGTCAGAAAGGACTTTGAGGAAATCTTGCACAGCGGGGCAGGGTCATTTATCAAGTCCGCGATGATCTGCATAGCGTCATCCGCAGACCTGATGAAATGCACGCCCCAAAGCCTCGCTAGTGGCGCGTTGCGTTCCGCTACACTCGGATTGTCCCTTGACCCCGCCCTGCGGCAAGCCTGGCTGGTTCCCCGTCCGCTCAACGGCGAAATGACTGCATGTTTCCAGCCCCACTACAACGGACTGTATAACTTGGCTGTCCGAACGGGCATGTATCGAACAATCAATGTCTCACCCATCTATGACGACGAGCAGGTGGTACAAGACCCGCGCACAGGACTCCACTACATCACGTCCGAAGGCAGTAATTGGGTGTTCAAGCCCGCCCGCGATGTTCAAGGATTGAAAGACGGCTACCGCGACGTGACAAAGGGACAACCAAAAAACAAGATCATCGGCTATTTTGGATACTACTGCACCCGCGACGGGTCGGAAAAAACCGTCTGGATGACCCTGCCTGAAATTCAGGCGCACGCAATCAAGTGGTCTCCTGGCTCGTACAACTCTTCAAAGGGCGCGTGGCAAGACCCGCGCAAGCGCCCAACTATGGAAATGAAAACCGTGTTCATTGCCCTGTCAAAGTCAATGGACTTGACGGGTACAACCAATGAAAAACTCCGCGCCGCCCTCGACGAAGACCGCATGGGAGGTAATGACACCATCGACGTTACAGCGGAGGACGTACCAGAAGAATCGGGTATAGGCGAAGAATCGGAATCGGAGCCAATCCCCTACGAAAGCGCCGTTCCGTCCGCCCCTATGGACCACGCCAGACCCAACCAGGCGATCACCGACGCGGAATGGGAAACATTCGGGAAACTTGTACAACGCGCGGCAAACGCTGGGCTTGTCGTCTTGGACTACAAGCGCGACAAGATGACCGCCGAAACGCTGAATGGCGCGACTCAATATCTCAAAAGCAAGTTGGCAAAATAACCCACCCGCAGGGCGAGTGCGACGCCCTGCCAGCGCAAGCAGGAAATTGAAATTGAATTCAGCGGCAAAGCCGATGACGCGGACGCAAACATCAAGAAACTGGAGGCTGATATAGATGAACGCGCAACAGCGCCTAAATGTTCTTCTCGAAGAAGTCGAGCGTCTTGCTTCCGTAGAAGCCGCCCAACAAAGCGTGCAGCGGATTGGCGGGGAGTCTGCGCCGTCCCAAGCGGAATCCACGCCCGAATTGAATCCACTCGCGGAAGTTGATCAACTCCCGCCCGCCAACCGCTAACGCAAGTCCGTTAGCCATTCAATTTTTGGCATTATCCGCTCCAAGCGGTTTGCAAATCTTATGGAGTAACCCACCTTACGGGAGATGCCTTCGATTTTGTAGGATTTTTTAGGAGCGGCTTCCTGGACAGTTGCCGCTCCGCCCTGTATTATTATTTTAGTTGGCGTGACCCAGTTTAGGACTTCCGCTTGACAATCATGGCGGGATGAATATAATGATATAGACGGCACACGAAAAGCCGTCCGCTGGTTGGCAGTCAGCGTCAAAAGATAACGGCAGAAATCCCCTATTCTGATAGGTTTCTGTCGAAGGCAAAGGCAACCCGTATCGTTATCACGGACTGCCCCCCGCCTGAGCCAGAGACAGAACCCTATCAGAGCAGAGGATTTTTTTATTCTAAGGACGAATTATGACGCACAAATTTGCAAAGCTGGCGGACACAGCCGAGGAATGCCTGTAAAGTTTGAGGTTTGAAAGTCATGCGTTTCTTATGCGTGTTTTGCGTGAAAAGTACGGAACCATCACATACCGCATGGGGGCAGCCCGCCGCCTATACCGTGAATATCTGGACGGGTTATGTTACGAAAAAATAGCAAAGGAGTCGTGAATGGATAAACAGATAATAACTTTGGTCAAGTCGTTTGTTTGGTGTTGGTTTTGCGGCGTCAGGAATGATTTTGAAATGCGTGAGGATCACAAATGGCATTGCAAACAATGCGGGAGCGAGTGGAAATGAGCAAGTATAAAAATAAACGCATGATGGTCAGGCGGGAAGCGGGAAATGGACGTTTTCGCCAGGCAACGGGAGCCAACTTCGGAATCGGCGGGGCCTGCCCTGTGTGTCGCCACCTTCTTCTCAGGCACTATGACGGCGATCCGAATGCCGAATTTATTGATCCGCGCCTATTCCGCTATCGCTGTTTTACCTGCGAACCTGAAACGGAAAAGGAAATCGAGGCGAGGAAGGCGAAGGAAGAAGCGCAAAGACAGCCAAGCATTATGGATGTCATCATGGGAATTGTCGAAGAGAGGAAACAGAATGGCACAATATAAAAACACCCCCGCCATTGACCGGCAAAGCAGCGACCTTTCGGATAGGATCGCGGAGTTTTCCTACGAACTGGAGTCGATAGGAAGAACTGACGATCCCATCCCCGCCCCTGTGTATTATCGAAGCATCGCCGTTGTTGTGGAGCTAAACCAGCAGTATATTGACCTGCTTGATGAGGTGAAAGAGGAATTAGAACTCACCCAGGGCGAAGCGGACGAATCCAGCTTCGGCAAGTTTAGCCGACGGTTTGACGCCATGTATTCGAGATTGACGCCTGAGCAGGCGGAATATTTCACAAGAAAAGGAGTGAAAGTATGAGTGTCACACTAATGGCGCGAGTATTCTGGACTAATATGAGAGTTATGAAATACAACAACAAGCAAGGAAAAGAAATTGGAGTTGATAATAAATCCTCAAAACTTACCTTACTTGCCATAGCTGATAACGCGGATGATTTTGGAGAAAATAGCTGGCAATCCTTTGACACATTGGCAAAAAAAACAGGGTTGGATCGTCGTTCTGTAATCCGCGTAATTCATGCGCTCATCAAAAACGATTACTGCAAATTGAGTGGCATAACCCGTTACGGAACTAACGATTACGCCATAAATTTGAGTAAGTTGGGTTTTCCGCCAGAGAAAAGAGCAAAGACCGGACGCCCGAAAAGTGGTGACTCTGGGGCTGAAAGTGGTGACTCTGGGGCTGAAAGTGGTGACTCCGAGTCACCCGAATCATCCATTAATCACCCTAAACCACATATTGCAAAAGAAAAAATTCAAAAAATTACAGATGAAGCCAATAAAGAAGTTGACGCTATTCTTGAACAAGAGCGTCTTGCGAATCAACACAAATCAAAATCCTGGCGACTCCGTGAAAATTTCCAATTCAACGAGCACGCCCTTGCCCTTGCCGATAAATGCGCTTCCCGCTTCGGGGAGCCGTCAAAGAAAGACATCACCCTTTGGGTTATGGAGATCGGCGCATGGGTTGACGCCGGGGCGCGCGCCGAGGATTGGCAGCGGGCGGAGGAAATCGTAAGCGGATACAGCCAGCCCGTCATATCCATCACAGGGATGACAAAGGCGGTAAAGTTTGCGGCACAAGAGCGCAAGAACGGAACCACGCCCCAAAAGGAACAAGAACCGTATCATCCTGAGTACGAGAAGTTCAAATTTGATCCTGAGCAAGAAGCAAAATACGTCCCTGCCCCACTGAGGAAAAAATCATGACAAACACCTACACAATCCCGCCCGAACCTGACTCTTATCCCGCCGACATTTCTGCACCTCAGTCTCAATTTGTCGCGCTTGGTAACTTCGGAGACTTTGAAGTTGAATTTGAGTTGATCGGCTCCATGATGCGGAGGGGCAGTATCTTCGATGACATTTCAGCCGAAATCAACGTGGAATTTTTTCACAACTCATCCTGCTGGGATATTTTTTCAGCCATGCAGAAAGTCAGGGAGCATGGCTTGATACTGGACTCCGTGACCGTGGCGGATCAACTCGAAAGGGACGGGACTCTGGCGAGTATCAAGTATGATTGCTTCACAAGCCGCGCCGCTATTGGGGCGATCCGTGAAAAAGGGAATCCCAAAAGCGTTTCCTCCTACGTTGAAATTGTCAAAGACTATTGGGCGAAGCGCCAGATAGATTACCTATCACAGACGCTTGTAACTCAGGCAAGAAACGGACGCCGCGCCTCTGACATCCTGGCGGATGCCCGCATAAAATTTGACGAACTAGATATTTTCGGCGGACAGGTATCAAGCCGAACATACAACAGCAAGCAGCTTGCGTCAGAACTTTATGACCACGTTGAAAAAGCCTCGAAGGGCGAGATAAAAGGGTGCAAGACTGGATTTGTTGATCTTGATAAAGTCGTAACCATGATGGGCGGGGATTTGGTTGTTTTTGGCGGCAGACCCGGACAGGGTAAGTCCTCCCTATTGGACTCAATCGCCATGCAGACCATCAAACTCTACGGGAAAAAGGTTGCCTTATTCTCCCTTGAAATGAGTAAAACTCAAGTTATGGCGCGTTTGGCTTCGCATATTTGCAGTGTCCCATCCAACAGGCTACTCAATGGGGACTTACAGGATTTTGAGTGGCCGCTATTCACGAGCGCGATTGAGTACATCGAGAAGTCGCCAATCTTTATCAACGACCAATCAGGGTTGAGCATCCCGCAGATGAGGAAAGAGACTCGCCGCATAGCGCGTGAGTTGGGCGGGCTTGATCTAATTATCCTGGACTATGTACAGCTTATGAAGGCTTCAAGAAGGCACAAAAACCGTAATGAGGAAATCGGGGAAATCACAAAGGGGTTGAAGGAAATCGGCAAAGACTTTGACGTGCCAGTCCTAGCGGCTGCGCAAATGTCGAGAGCGGTTGAACAGCGATCCGAAAAGCGTCCGATCCTTTCAGACCTTCGGGAGTCAGGCGATCTTGAAAATGACTCGGATATTGTCATATTCATCTATCGCCCCAATCAATACGAAAAGGACACCGAGAAGCAGTCGGCAACCGAATTGATAATTGCTAAGCACCGCAATGGACCCGTAGGAAGCATTGACCTTGTTTTCCGTGGCGAACTGGCAAAATTCGAGAGCGCAGCCGTCAGGACATTCAAGCCGAAATGAAGGAACTAAAAGAATTGATTAAAAAACCATCCAGAGAACGAACTAAACTCGAATGGTGCATAGCGATAGTGTCCGAATTAGCGCAAGACGCCTACAACGACCTGATTCGTTTTCAGGCGATTGAGAAGGCATCCGCTAAAATGGCTGCGGCGCTAAGGGCTTGGGGAACAACTTTTCCTTTGTCATGGGACGTCATGGACTCAGATGCATTGGATAGTTATGAAGCGGCGATCAATGACCTCCCCTTCTCAATCCCATCGGCAGTTGACCCGCCCGAAGATGAGATAAGACAATGCAACCAGTAACCCAACTCAAAGACCTGGGCGTCACTGTCATGCACTTTTGCGGCAAGACGCTTGACGAAGCCCTGCAATCAGCCACTACCTTCGCGCAGGCACGCGGAGCCACGGCGCAAAGATATTTCCTGCAAAAGCCTTTCGGCGGAACCAAGCTGGTGAATATCATCGCGGATTACTCGAAGTGAGAAGCCATGAATAAATTTATGCAAGCCAACCGTAACCGCCGACTGCTCATTGACGGCATCAGCCTCTTGAATGAAATCCAGTCCGACTCCATCGCCACCTGCTTTCTGGATGCGGAATACCGACAGGTCATGGACAAAATGAAATATGGCAACGAGGGTAGCCGTCAAAAGGGGCGCTCTGCCCTCACCCAAATGCCGCAGGAATGGAAGGCGATTACATTCTGGACCCGTGCGCTGGATCGTTCAACACAATGGCAAGCAGCCTTGTGGCTGGAAGGTACTTTTTCGGCGGGGATATAAACCCTAAATATGGGACACAAGAAGTGTTGTAGCCGTTGACAGGTTTTACAATTCGGCGGTAAAATACCGCACACACTCACACTCACACGCAGAAAATAGGAGAAGCGTATTATGAAAAATGGAAAATTGTCAATTCGGGAAGCCGAGACGGTAGCGAAGTTTCTTTCAAGCAAAGGGCAGGGCAAATTATCCGCATCCGCCTGTCGCTGGAAAACTCCGGAGGAAATAGCGCTGGACTTTCTTGGTCAAAACGCCAACGACAAGCAAGTGAGCGCATTGGCTGCTGAAATTCGTCAAAGGGTTGAATAAAAGAGGATTACCGATGAGCACAAAAACAGGTCTCAGGATCATCATGTTTACGGCGTCTGTCGCCGGAATCGTCGTTTCCTACTCCCTGCTCAAAGAGGATGTGCTGTCAAGCGCCAACACCTTGTTTAATTTCTTCCCGTCTCAGTTTGGCGTAACGCCTGCACAAACCTACGAAGGCGCGATCCGCTTGGGTATTTTCCTTTCGCTGCTTCAAATTGTTACCCTCTCGATTGCGCTGTCAAAAGAATTTTTAGCCGGCTGGCGCGTCGTGGCTGGTTTTTTGTTTGCCTTTTCATTCCCCTTTGATAGCTGGACAGATATTGTTTTTCGCTCCGGCTACCTGACTGGAGATTTTTGGGTTGCCACTGTGACAACCTTTTCTTTTTACACAGTCGGCTCCGAACTTCTGCAAAGCATGTCCTGGCTCGTGGCAGTTGCCACATGGCGCGGAGCAATCAGTGATTACCTTTGGATTAGCGCCCGCTTCAAAGCTGGAATCAAGTCTATTGGAAAAGAGCGAAGCAACTTTGACCGCGCCGCAACCAACCAGGAAAACAAAGCACTTGAAAATAGTCAATCAGCCAATCCGCCAACAAAGCAAAACATCCCGACTCAGATACCGAGGGCAAGTGTCGCTCAGAACGCGAATCGCCCACAGCGGCAGGCATCACAATCGAAAGAAGCGGCAAAAGCGCAAGCCGAAAAGTTGATTGATGAGGCGCTATTTGCCGCAGGCGAGAACACGATCACGGCAGCGGAATGCAACCGCAAACTTGATAAAGCCGCTGAAATACTGCGAAACGCTGGATACACAAGCGAGGCGGTACAGACAATCGAACTTAAGTTTACGAATGACGAAATGCAAAGCCTATCCGCGACACAACAGCAACCGCCTGAGCCTGATTATTTCCCCATTCCTAGCAGTGGCGAATTGAAGCGCAGTAACGGGCGTTCATACGACGCATAGAAAGGATAAAAGTCGTGGATATAAAAACAACCCTTGACTACATTACAGAGACAATAAGAGCCGCTAACCCGTCTGCGTATAGTCTGGTTGAAGCCACCCTGCCGTACACGACGCCAATGCCAATCGCGGTCATCACAGCCGCAAGCGCAACGACATACTTCAAACTTGAAGGACTTGGCACATTCCTTTTTGTTTACAGCCTTGAAGGTATCGGGCTTGTGGCTACAACAAAGTTGATGGAATCCATAGTCGCGGTGATCCGCAGCCGGAACCCAAAGACAGTCATAACGACGATTGTCCTTATTCTTGCCGTCATTTCCTACGTCACAATTTTGGTCAGTATCAATGTGACCATCCATAATGAATTCAAAGCCACACCATCTTTCGGAATTGCCCTGACTCTCATCTGCTTCCTGCCGTTGATAGCTGGAATCCTGAATGGGTTATCCCAGGTCAAAGAGGCTGATAGGCGTTCACAGCAAAAGATTGACGAAGAAGCTGAAAGACTCCGTCAGGAAAGCGCAGATCGTGAGGAAAGACTCCGTCAGGAAAGCGCAGATCGTGAGGAAAGACTCCGTCAGGAAAGCGCAGATCGTGAGGAAAGACTCCGTCAGGAA
>DYKH01000163.1 GCA_020722685.1 Caldithrix sp.
ACTTTCGATCCGCTTGATTATCTGTCCATTTTCCACTTGTAATTATAAAACTTTTCATTTTCAATGTCAAGAAAATTTTTATATATTTTGAGTAACAACCAATGAGGAATGAAATTATGCAGAAATTAAGCTGTATCATAAGTAGTCATCTCATTATCAGCGCTATTTTCATTTTCGCCTTATTCTCTTTGGCCCACCCACATTGCTCTTGGGCTTCTCTGTCAAATGTTCAAAACGACAGTAGTGGGGTACCAATCATAGCGATCAGCCCAACAATCGTTGACGTTGGCATTGTGAAACCAGGCGAATCTGTGCAAGCAGAATATATTGTTACCAATAAAGGAACTGCAGATTTGGTCATACAACGGGCAGCGCCGTCATGAGGTTGTACAGTGGCCGATTATGATAAGGTCATCCCGCCTGGTCAGACGGGTAAAATAACTGCAAAGATGAACACAAAAAATTACCGCGGCAAAGAAACGAAATCGATTACTGTTGTTTCAAACGATCCGGAAACGCCAAGACTATCATTGATAATGAAGTGCACTATTATGGGCGTAAAGGTTCTGCCAGCCGCTAGGGCCTATTTTACTGCTGAAGAAGGTACAAGTTCAACCCAAGAACTTACCGTCGCGACAATTGGGGAAGGAGCGATCGCAGCGCATGTCATCGCCAGTAAACCCAGCATTATTGCCAAGCTTGAGAAATTATCCGAAGACCCGCCTGCGAACAAAGACGAATATTGGAACCAGTACAAACTGTATATTACCATACCTGAGAATGCACCTCCGGAGCGGTTTGCAGAAAGCATTACTCTGGCAACCGACAGCGAATATGATCCGCAAATCAAAATTGTTGTAGCAGGCGTTGTCAATCCATCCGTGATTGTAACACCAAGCAGCGTAAGAATGCGATTAGGTGGAGATAACTCGGAAACCAAAATAATAACAGTTGCCAAAAAGAAAGGCGCTGGGCTCAAAATAACAAAAATAATAACCGATCCGCCACAGCTGCAATTTTCATTGAAAGAGACCCAAAAAGGCAAGAATTATAAAATTTCACTTACATGGTTGAATAGCGAAAAAAAAGGAACGTTCGATGGGAAGATTTTCATTCACACAAATGATAAGATAAGACCCCGGATTGACGTTCCTGTTCACATTATTGTTGAGTAAGCGAGTAACAAAAAAGTCATGAGATTAATCAACCGAAACTTCAAAACCAGGAATTTGGCTGTTTTTCCTTATTTTTTCTTTTTTATTAACGAATTTTTCCCACAGTTTTTCCCAAGCAAATTACCCACATAGCGTGCTGGTTAACAGTACCACAATCGGCCACCAAGACAGCCCTGAAATAGCAGTAAATGGCGCTGGCGCTGTATTGGTAATCTACGAGTCCAGTGCTGAGGGACCGGAGGAAAATATCTTTGCAGTAAGTTACAATCGCAAAACTTTTCGGGAATTCTATCATGCTGGCCCGACAACTGACACAGCGAGTCTTGAAACGTTTCCTGACAATGAGCGATTTGTCGTTGCTTGGGGACAGAACGGCAAGATTTTTTACGCCATCATTCCGTATATTAAGAGTGACCCAGAGCGAATAAACCCCGAGGGCGGTGCCGAGCGGAACATCGAATAGATTCACGATGTCCATAATGATTCCCAGAATCCGTTACCCATCTCGGCAATCTCCTTTGGGCGGCCGAACCTAAACTATCGGTTACCGAAAGGAATCTGCGCTGGATGATTCCTGTGATGTACACCATTCCCAAGCACATCTCCAAACAAGTGGGGGAACTGGCTATGGACGTCAATACCGGAGAAGTCATTCTCCGGGAATTTACTCCAACCACAGTCAAAGGAATTGAGGAGCATGTCCAACACATCTACCAAACCGCCTCTCAAAGTGCCTTACTATGAGCAAGAGCAAAGTAACAGTTGCCTTTCCGCTTGCGTATGCATGGTATTTGCTTTCCTCCGTAACGAAAAACCCAAGCTTTTTTGTTGAATCTTGTTTTACTTCTTGTTAATTTAAAACAGCGCAATGGAAAAGATATGGAAGATTTCTTCAAGGAACTCTCAAAGCATTATCTCAGTATTGCCGCAGCCATTCTAATTGCATTAGTAGTCGCACTATTTATTAAGGAACCAAGAATCACGCCATCGGGTGTTATCTTTGGTGTGTTGGTGTATTTCTTGTTTCTGTTATTTGCAACACTTTTATATAAGCTTAGCATTAAACTCAAAAAGAAAGTTGGTGATATAAATGTTTAGTGATCCCTTCGTTGTGGCCTTTCTGGTAGTTGGTGCTATCGGAACCGTTGGTTTTTTCCTTTCTATTTTATTAGTGAAACTATTACAGAGGCCCAAAAAGTAATCCGACTTGTCTTCCATTCAGTGTACCGTTTCGGCTTGTTGTCTCATCTTAATGGTTACTTATCCTTATTCTGCACAACGCAGAAGGATACTTTATTTCTTTATCTCTTCTATTTCTTTCATTATTTCCCGCGCCTCCCATTCATAATCTCCCGCCAGTTCCACCACCTTGTCAAATTCAGCCAACGCTTTTCCTCCCTCTCCTTGCAAGAGATAGGCATTCCCCAAATACCAGTGGCCTTTTTCTAAGAAAGTATCGCCACCGTGTTCAATAGCTTTTTCAAGGCGCACAATTGCGCTGTCAGCTTGGTGCGAGAGCAAGTAGCACAAGCCAAGATAAAAGTGAGCCTCCGCATTGTTCGGCTCTTTCATAACGACCAAAGACAATTCCCCAATGGCTTCTGGATATTTTTCTACCGCGTAAAACTTCATACCCCGTTGAAACAGCCTCTCGCTTTCTGCAGGCGCTTCTCCCGCGCGCATGGCAATGGGGATATAGGGAAGCGGTTCTATCCTTGCCAACTCTGAGTAGTTCTTAGCTGGGGCTGTCAGATGGATAGCCGTCACCATCAAAGCCACTGCCACTATGGGAGCCGTTAACCAGACGGGTTTAGGAATAGGGGCAAAAGCCTTCCGGATGCGAGACCAAAGCTCGCTCCAGATCCCACCGACTTTTGCCCCTATGGATGCCCCCTCTTCAGCCGTCAGCGCCTTGATGAAGAGCTGCGGATTTTGCCGCATCAGCTCGACAACGGGCGCCATTTCGTAGAGGCTCTGAAAACAGTAATCACAGTCCAGAATGTGGCTCTCAAAAGCTATTCTTTCTTCCTCGGAGAGCTGGCCGAATTCGTACCGGCTGATGAGTTTGCCGATCGCTGGATTTATGCATTTCATACTACGAGACCTTCTTTTTGCAAAAGCTTAGCTAATCGCTGGCGGAAGCGATGAATGTGGGTATCCACCCGGTTGCGGGACATGGCTCTGCACTGTTCTTTGATGTATTCTTTGATCCGATCTTCAAGGAATGCTGACAAGATTTCTTTGTCTCTCTGTTGTAGCTTGGGCAGGACGCGCAAAATAATCTCTTTGGCCTCGCACTTTGCATAGGCACCATTGGGCTGTTCTTCTTCAGGCAAAGGAAAGTCCATCGCAAGAGGCTGTGATTTTTTTGCTAGTTCCTTTCTTCGGATGTAATCCACGATCTTGTTATGCGCAATCGCGTGAGCCGTTGCCATAAAGTGTTCCTTTGGCATTGGGTCCTTCCGAAGGACATTACAGAGGGCTTGGATGATTTCTGACACTACATCTTCGACATCTTGCTGCATCGCCTTGGAATCCCTTTTCGGATTCCATATCTTATGTCGTACCACACCTAAAAATCTTGCATGTAGTTTTGCAAAAAGCTCATTTTCAGCCAGCTTATCCCCGGCTTGTGCTCTGGTAATCAATTCTTGGATGCCTTGTTCAAATTCCATTGGATCTCCCCGAGTCGGATTCAGTCCTTTTTCTTGATCAAAACCCCTGCCTGCTGATTTTTCTGCCATGTCTACATACCTCTCCACAAAATAAAAAAAGCCCGCGTCTCATCTTGCTCTTCCCACCCAAAGAGTCGATGGTTATTCGGGCTTTCACTTAATCCCAAAATTTACTCCAGTCCTCCCTCCGGCCTGAACGACCTCGGCTTCTGGTGTTATTTATTTTTTTCGGTACACTTGTTCGGTTCCATGTTCATTTTGTCTTCCATGATTCAAGAAAAGCAAGTCACCCCTTTAAGCTCGCCATCCTCTCCTAATTTATGGCGCTGGCTTGAAAAAACAAGAGAATTTTCAAGATGTTTTACTTCATTTTCTAATTGCACTCAGCCGCAAATGAGCTTGTCGGCTTGCCGGCTGACCTTAAGAAAACCACAGCCGATTTCTACAACCTCTTGCCAGCTAAAAGTCATTTGTTCCCAATTCTTCCACAGACTGAACAGCTTCGCAACAGACCCCGCGCCTTTCCAAGCGCCATGCAATTCCATGAACTTGTCAACGGACTCCTGCCTGAGATTAACATAGATTCCCTGATAATTCAGGACGTTTTTCACCAGCGAAAACATGCTGGTACAGAGGGCGAAGGCTAAAATATCCGCCTTGTCTTCTTCGGTGATTCGTTGTCCCAAAGCAAGACCCGCTTCTTCGGCGTTCATCAATGCCAGCGCTTGCGCTTCGTCGACGGCTTGCAAGATTGGCACGAGCACTTCAATGTTTTTCTTGGTGCCCTCCCAACTGGCAGGGGCTTCATTGGCCAGAATCTGCCCATTGCCTTTCCGGTTCGGATACAACTCCTCGGTGATGAGATTTTGCATCCTGGCGCTCTTGATGAGCCGCATGAAATCATCCAGCCGCACGTACTCTATGTGGTAATCCTGCAAAGAGTCGACAACCTTTTTGATGCGCTCCATGCTCACTGCGACATTTATCAGGCAAAACACGAATAAAGGTCGATTCGGATTGGCATCGATAAAGTTTTTGATGGTAGCGACGTCGTCCCTGTCGCCGCGATGGATGCCTTCGCCGCAAAAGATGAATGGCTTGTCCGCCAAGTTGTAATGCGGCTCAAAGGCCGATTCGCCCATGCCGCGCACATAGCCGAGGCAGTTGTCCAATTCGCTAAACAGTAGTGGATTGAACCAGGGCAAATCCACTTCCTGCCAATGGGTGTAGTCATTCCAATTGGTGATGTTGACAATCTCCAAGCCGCACTTTTGCATATAGAACTTTGTATATTTCAGAAACTGTTTTGGATCCGGATACATGTGCGGATAGGTATAGCCGGCCCCGGACGGCCCGGCTACCATATAATCATTCGGCAGCATCTTTTTGACATAGTAGGAATACATGGCCGGGGCGATGTCCGCGAGCAAGGGCAGGAATCCCCAGGACAAGGGAAAGTCGCCGCGCTTTTCACTGGCCCAGTTATGGAGCTGCAAAGTATCCATCACCCACAGGGCATCGCCGTCGGTCATCATGAAGGCGAGATAGATCTTGTCCTCCTCGGCAACGAGATTTTTCCGCGGACTCGGCTTTTGTTTGGGAATCGCCTCGCTTTGGGGCTTGACTCCGCCATGCACCGTTAAATTGGGTCCGCCGACGGCACAAATCGTATAGACGCCTTTGCGTGCGGCGCGATCGACCGCCCAATGCTCGTGATCGCGGGAATCGTGCCAGCCCCAAACGCCGGCCGGGAATTCGAGGGAAGCATAGATTTTGTCCAAGAGCCGGTACTCTTGCCTTTGTCGGAGCGCTGCGGACAAGTCAAAAGTGAATGCGTTGTTAGCAACCAAGAAGTCACGAATATGATAGGAACCGTCGCTGGGGTGATGTGGGAAATCGATGCAACAGTCACCGACAACGTGTTTGGAGCAGCGTGGAAACAAATTCTTAAAAGCCCATTGATATGCGGGAACGCGGCCTTGCCAACGACCTCGCAAATCTTGCTTCTTCTGCAGACCCGTCTTTTGCAGCATCGACTCCATTTCCGGAGCAATGACCAGCCAGTTTTCCAAGCTTGCCCATGTTTGCGCAATGTTTAAGGAGTCGAGCATATCAGGATCGAAAACGACGTATCCGGCCAAAGATCCGGCAAACATGCTTATCAAGTCCTGTATGGATTTGACTTGCTCGACCTCGAAGTCATGGCCTTCGCTTTTATAGATACCCAGCCAATCTACGTCGTTTGCGCCATGCTTTAAGTAAATGCGCGGCTCGATGCGATTGATGAGTCCTTGAAAGATAGTGATCACTGAACGCAGAATCCACATTTGCTTGCGATCGGCGTCGGGAAATTCTTGGGCGAGATTCAAGGTATCAAAACGGACCAGCTTTTTCGGGGTCTTGTATTTGGCAAAGATGTCGTACTTTTTGGGCGTGTATCCATAACCTTTCAGTTCGCTATCACATCCCGCCCAGCCAATTGGGAGTAGAGAAATCCCACCAATGGAACTCACGGTTTTTAGAAAACTGCGTCGATCACATGTGCTTCTCATAACAAAACTCCTCAGATTAATTTTGGAATTAAAGATGGAAAACATATTCTGACCCACGGCACAGCAGGCGCGACCCGCTGGAGAGTCCGCTTGGAGCAAAAGGAAGGAGACGACGGAAGTAAGTGGGGCAAGTCCGCGCCTCTTCGATGATGGCAAATGAGTCAAGCCTAATGCAGGGGCAAAGTACTTTGATGGTACAGGACAGGATAACCGATTCGCTGTCCGCCGCCGCGGCAAAGCGAACCAGCGCCGATACTTTACCAGAAACAGGCAAGGGACGACATGCGCCGAGTGCTTCCCACGAAAGGGTTACACTCTGGTTCCCCGCATCAATCTTTACTCCTTTTGAATACTTTGATGCAAGCCGGAGAGGTTGGAATTCCTCTATCGGAAAAGCCATGTCAATGATGCCGGCGCGCTCTGGCGAAGCCTCCAAGAATACGCCGACTTTGGGCGAGGAAAGCGAAAGAATGCTGCCGGTGGTCTTGTCGATGACAAAATGCAACTCATTCAAGCTGAATTCGAAAGCGTTCTTCTCCATGACTTGGGCTTGCGCCGGCGTGGTGAAGAATAGAAGGTTGAATAGGAAACAGAGACGCATCAAATTGCAGGCGAATCTTTTCACAAAATGATCCTGAGTTGTCATGGTCGGTCTTCCCATCTTGTTTCCTTCGCGGATGCCTTGAGTCGCAACTCCGTGTTAACGATTTCCCGTTTTTCGAATCGTGAAACTCTGACAGGGTTTCGAACCCATTCCACACACCAATTGCAAAAAAAGATTGAAAAGATGGTCATTTTTAGATACATTGCTTGCGAAAAGAACTCTCTCAATTCCATGTTTCAAACCTCCATATTGGAGAGAATCGATGACTAAGCTCCAAAAAGCCGAAAAGCTTCTGTCTTCTATGAGCCGGGCCGAAAAAGCGCAGATGCTGCAATGGGTGGTGCGAGAGTTGGGCGATGCCTTCCCGGGAATCGAAAGCAGCGAAAACGTCTGCGGGGGAGAGCCGAGAATTGTTCGCACCCGCATACCCGTTTGGCTGCTGGTGCAAGCAAAGCGCTTAGGCACGAGCGAGGCGGAATTGCTGCGCAGCTATCCGACCTTGCGGGCAGAAGATCTGGCTAACGCCTGGGCCTATTACCGCACTCATAAGAGGGAAATCGAGCGGCAGATTCGAGAGAATGAGGCTGCCTGAGCATGGCGAGACTGTACACCAATGAAAACTTTCCACTGCCGGCGGTAGAGGAACTGAGACGTTTGGGCCATGAGGTGCTGACGATGCACGAAACCGGCAGAGCCGGACAAGCTTTGCCGCATGAGGCTGTTCTGGCGCTGGCTGTTTCGGAAGGCCGCTCCGTATTAACCCTGAATCGAAGACATTTTGTTCGTTTGCATCACGAAAAACTACACCATTCGGGAATCATCGTCTGCTCATTCGATCCGGATTTTACGGGATTGGCTTCCCGAATTCACGAAGCGGTCACGGCACGAGGGGAGCTGTCTGGTCAGCTTCTTCGCGTAAATCGTCCTTTGTCCTAACCTGAAAGCCCCAAGCATCGAGCTCCGACTCTGCACTTGGCAATTTCCCATTTTTCGGAGGCGGCAATAGCTGAAATCCAAACACCTCACAACGGCCTTAGAAAAATTCTTTCACCAACCTTCGTTTCCCTATCAAGCAAGTCGGTGAAGACTTTCTCCTCGAGCGTTTCAGTCTGCAATAGCGCACCTTTTTTCCATGGCAGATGGATTTTCAAGGCTGAGCCCCTCTCGCTGACAATCTCAACGTATTCGACTCGGCCGTCGCTAACGGAGGCGGAAACCAGAAAAGCACCGACAGCCCGGAGATGGGCAAAGGCCGCTCTCTTGTCCTTCGGCCAGTTGGGAAACAGTCGAATGGTTCCATTGTAGCTCTGCATCAGGCACTCGTTGATGACGACCGGCAGGGCGAAATTTTCAAACCATATTCCCATCTTTTCCATAAAGTCGTAGGCGGTGCCATCGCTGTATCGACCGTGCACCTGTAAGACCATATCTGTACAGGTGCCGTTCGGCAACCTACAGTATTGGATTTGTCGTTTGAATTTCTCCAAATCCAGTTGACCGATTCTGGCTGCTTGCAGGTTGAAGAAGACAAGCTCATTTCCACCTTCGACTCGCGAATTCTTGTAGGTGTTCAGCAGGATTTTATAAGTGTCTGCGTCCGAGTGCAGTCCATGCTCCTCGCCGGGGAATACGGTCATCAGACTATTTGGCACGTTGTATACCACCTCCGCATGCTCGCCCGGCACCGAGACAAAAACTTTTCCGAATTTTGAATCCGCTGTGGGATAGTCCGGAAAATGATTCAGAATGTTTTGCACCTCCTTCGCCAAATGCGCTTCTGCTTCCATCATCCCCAAAATCTTCACGGATTGAAGGTAAGCGTTGAAAACAAATTTCGTCAAGGTCAAATCCACCAGGCAATCATAATTGTACTTAAAGCCCGGCCTCAGCCCATACAGCTCGGGAGGGACGGTCGGAAAGATATGATATTTGTCATCGCCCCATTGCGAGCCGCGCGCTTCCGGACGATGCATGTAATCAACAAGAAAGAGCACCACCTCCTTGATGGGTTTAAAAGCGCGTTCTCTTAAGAAAGTATCGTCTATGGTGTAGAGGTAATGCCACCACAGGCCTTGAACCGCCCATGGCGTTTCGCACACTTCCCAGCCCCAAGTGGGAACCGGGTAGGGATTCATGGTCATGTCCACGGGATAGGCGGAGTGTGGGAAATAAGCGCCACGCAGGCCGTAGTACTGCTGAGCCCATTTTCGACTGACCGGTAACAGCCGCCAAACCAGATCGACGTATGGCAAATTTTTGTCGATATGGTTGCTGGAAAAGGTGACCCAGAATGGTTGTTGGGTGTTGTAGTTCATGTGATAGTCGCCGTGCCAGGCGGTGCCGATCTGGTTAAAGCTCCAGTTGGCGAACAAGCCCGGACAGGTGACCCCCGCTTTGGCGGCGCAATTCAAAAAATACAGGTTTTGATACCAGACCATTTCCAAGAATTGATCTTCCAACTCCACGCCGGAATGATTCCAATACTCGGCCCACGCCTTCTGACTGGCTTGAAGTGATTTCGAGAATTCATCCTGAGTTGGCCTGAGGATTTGGCCGCACGTGGAGTCGATGCTGGCAGCCAGTCCTTCATCGAGCTTGACGACCGCTATGAATGGCTGCTTCGTTGTAAAACTGCCTTCCAAAGCATCCATGGATACCTGATTGCCATCCCAATCGATGCGCGGCTTATTGACCAGCTTGTCCTCAACGCGGACGGTCAAACGAAACGCGCGATCCTGAGAGTGACCTTTTGTCTTATCGTACTTGTCCGGTTCCTGATAAGGCAAAGTTTGTCGAAAGGACAAAACCCCTTGCGGCACGTCTTTTGGCCTACTCCACGTCGGAAATTCCTTTGGCGTCGATGGATCCGGGAGGAGTCTTACTCGTTCGAATATGTTTGCATGTGGCATGCCGGTTTCATCCACCAGTTGAATCCACAACCGATCGGCACTCTGGTCCACAAATACTTGAAGTGTCATCGGCTCGCCATTTGCCAAGAATTCCACCTTGCAGACTCCGTCAGCGATGTCCAAACGATGGCCAATTAGTTCGACCTCCCGGCGGTCGAAACCCAAGATCAATGAGCCGCAGGGAAAGGGACGTGGGTACGGTTTGGCATAGTTCTCCCTCGCCATGCGTACATATTCGCCGAACCAATCATCATTCTTCAAGCGTTCGTAGGAGGCGGGAATCTTTTTGACCCTGGCGAAAATTTCCTGAAAGGTGCCGATCTTGTCTTTGTTGTCCTCGGCAATCCGGATGTCCCAAACGTTGTTGTGGCCGAAGCGAATGACGACCGCATCGGGCCGGGTCGTTACCACAGCGCCCAGACCGCCGTTGCCGAGCAAGGCGCCGTCGAAAAAGTCCACCGCCGGACCTTGGAATTCTATTGGATGTTGTTTGGCGCGGTCAATGGAGCTTATTTCTTTAGCAGCAGAGAGTCCGCCCTTTGTTTCGGACAAGGCGGTTGAGGTCAAGATGATCGTGGCGATGGATAAAAGTCCCCAAATCTTGGGAGAATTGATCATGCTCGTGATGTACCTTTCACGGAGGTAATGAATATTGCCCGAAATCCTAAAGCGAGAAGCCCAGGGAGAATGGGCCCGCGAGAAACATTAGAATGCGCGAATGGGAAACAGGATTTGCCGTTATCTTTGTTGATTAGATTCTAATTGCCTACGTGGAAGCTTGAATCTTCAGGGTCGATGACTTTCACCTAAGAGCCAAACTGTCATGCTGGAAGCATCTTTTCAAATTATTGCACGAACAGCATGGTGT
>DYKH01000631.1 GCA_020722685.1 Caldithrix sp.
TAGCTCAACGCTCAACTTTTTTACAAAAAAACTAAGCAAAAGGCTTGACAAAACCGAAACGCTGTGCTATAATATAGCCAACAAAAGATAAAGAAACCGTCTCCCTCCTCCGGCGCTCTCCTGAATTTCAGGGGGGCGCTTTTTTTATTCGCCACGTCCCGATGCAAGATTTGGAAACTGGACTGTGACATACCGCGGAGACACGTCGTTGGTGACGCCCCGGTACAATTTGCCGTAGGAGCGCATATAAAAATGTCTCTTGGGAAGTTGCAGAACCTTGTCCGCGCGGATCATGCTCTCGTCCGTCTCCCTGACGGATATTCCTCCGCCGAAGGATAGGACTGGCTGGTATTTCTTCCTGACAGGAGAAGTATGTTCCACAAATTTGGCTGTGTCCGGATGGTTGATCAGCATGAACATCCACGTATTGATGTTGTCGATAATGCTTCTGGCCGCTTCCTGGCCTACTTCTTCTTCAATCTGCGCAAGACTCTGGGTATAAAAATGGACCCACACGTTTGCGCCGCCGCCCTTGTTGAACAGCTCCTGGATGCCGGGATAGAGGATATTATGTCCCTCGTCGATATGCAGACAAAGGGGAGGGGAGAGATTGCGTCCCGAGGCGAAGAAGCGGCCCAGCATGCTCTGAATCATCGAGACAATGACCCGGCCAATGATATGGGCGGTCCGGCGGGCAAGAACAGAGCCGGTGTTGCAGAACAGAATCACGCCGCGGCCTTCCTCGAAGCGCTTAATAAACTCATTGACGAGGCTTTTTCCGATCAGCCGTCCGGTTGAGCCGACAGTCAAGGCGGACAGCGTAGTGCGGAGAGACGAGGAGACCTTGGCGAAAAAGTCAGCCGGCGAATTGACTATCTGTTCCATAGACGCCACAAGGTCTGCGCTTCCCGGGAGCGCTTCTACGACAGTCTTGAATTTCTTCAAGTTCTCGTAGTCGCTTCGGGTCTTGATGTCATAAAAGTTAATGTTCAATTTTTGTCTGTTCACTTTTGCCTGAAGCGACAGGCCGCTGATCACGGCCTGGGCAACCTCGTAAGCCACGGCGATGAAGTAGTCGTCCTTGGCTTTAATTCCGGCAATCACATGATCGACCAGCTCTTCTTCCATGTAATAGTACGCCAGGGGATCGACCATAATGGAATAATCGGGAAAGATGGGGGTAAGCATCATAATGTCGCCGAGCCTTCCGGATTCGGCGGCTACCTGGACAATTTTGGAGAACAGTTGGTAATCGCCTTTGGGATCCATCATAACCACGTTGTAGCCCTTGCGGATATCCTGCTCCACCAGATTTTCGATCAGCCTTGTCTTGCCGACGCGGGTTGTCCCGAAACACCCGAAATGGCCGCTTCGTTCGGAGTCGTTGATAACAATATCAATTTCTTTAGACATCTGATTCTCGCCGAGCGCCACTCCCCGGCCAAGATAAGTTATCCCGCTGTTTTTAATCAGCTTTCCGTTCTTATTGATTGCTTTTAATTCATTAAGCGCTAAACCCACGAAGTTGTCCTCCTGGCTTTTTTAGTCAAGCGTTCTCCTCTGTTGTAAGTAATACTTACATAGAGAGTAAATTTTAGTAGCTAAGAGCGAAAAAT
>DYKH01000164.1 GCA_020722685.1 Caldithrix sp.
CCGGCAACCTGCAACGGACGGAATTTGGCTTACCGCAAAGAGGTCTTTGAGCAGATCGGCGGATTTGAGGACATTCAGCAATTCGTTTCCGGCGACGATGATTTGTTTTTGCGGCTGGTGGTGCAAAAGACTCCATGGCAAGTAGCCTATGCCTACGATCCGGAGCTGGTGGTTCCTACCCAGCTTCTTTCAAGCTGGCGGCAATTCTACCATCAACGGATTCGGCATGCCTCTAAGGGTAGGTTTTACGGACGGCGGGCTACGGCTGTTTTAGCCGTCGTCTACTTATATAATTTGCTGCTTGTGACGGCTTTTTTCTTGGCAGTAATCGTTCCGCCGCTGCTTCTTGTTTTTCTCGCGGCTTTGTTTGCCAAAGCCTTTGCCGAGTTCGCGCTTTTGTACACATTTGCCAAACGCATGCAGCGGACCGCCTATTTGCGCTTTTTTCCGCTCGCGGTTTTACTTCATATAATTTATGTAGTCGCGTTCGGCGCGTTGGGACAATTTGCCGGATTTCGCTGGAAGGAAGTCGAGGCGGAAGACAGGAGTTTGTGAGCCGATCATCGCATCGCTTTCAAGAAACGATCATGACGACCGGCCTCCCAAGTCAGAACGATTGGAGAAAGTCATTTCCACTTCTCGATCCAGACTTTGGGCATTAAAAATTACGATCAACTATGCTCGTTAAGGGTCGTTTTTTCATGTCATGCCTGTGAATACAGGCATCTCCTAACAATATATTCACAAGGAGATTCCTGCATGCGCAGGAATGACGAAAAGGGTGCAATTCTTACCCTTAACAAGTATATTTGCGTGGCCGGCAAAAAGTCGAACAAGATGCCATCCGGTCTCACAATAGGTTGCAGCACCGCTGTCTGATGTTATGCGGCGTGGAAAGAAGCCGGCGTTCAGACTGTGAGACTATTCTTGGCGAAATGAAGGACACGGAAAGTCCAAGCATCATGACAATCAGATTGCTCAGGAGAAAATTTGCACCAGCTCGCTGACCTTGCCCTCGTCTTGTGCGTTCTTTACTCCTTTACACTGCTGACCCTTTTTGTTGGCCTGCTGCGGCGGAATCATGGCGAGAACCGAACCCAGTATCGTGTTTCGGTTCTCATTGCCGCTCGCAATGAAGAGAGCAACATCGGCAATGTGCTGGCAGATCTTTCGCGCCAGACCTATCCCACTGAGTTGTACGAAGTGATTGTAGCCAGTGACGGCTCGTCGGACAAGACAGAGGAAATTGTTCGCAGGGCTGCCGCGCAATGCGCAAACGTCAAGCTGGTGGTGGTCAACCAGTGTCCCCGCGGTTACAGTCCCAAGAAGCATGCGATTGAAAGCGCGTTTCGCCATTCTCAAGGCGAAATTATTCTCGCTACAGATGCGGACTGCCGGTTGGGCGAGCGCTGGCTCGAAAGCATGGTTTCCTATTTTACTCCGCAGGTTGGTTTCGTCGTCGGCTTCTCCCAGTTCGGGTGCAAGGGTGAGCCGCAGAATTTTTTAGAACGTTTGCAGGCATTCGATTTCTTGCAGCTCATGGGCGCGGCGGCCGGCGCCTGCAATTTGGGCACTCCCTTGGCTGCCTCGGGACAAAATCTCGGCTACCGTCGTGAGGCCTTTTCCGCTGTGGGCGGCTACAGCAAAGTGGCGCACCGTGTCTCTGGAGATGATGTTTTACTCCTACAGCTCATCCGCGCCCACACTCGATGGAGGATCGTTTTTGCTTCTGCATCGGAGGCTTTTGCCAGCTCGGCGCCTCAGCACACTTTTGCGGAACTGATGAATCAACGCAAGCGCTGGGCCTCTAACGGTTCTTATCAGCTTTTTCTCAATGTCCCTTTTTTCACCTACCTGCTGTTGGTCTTCCTGAACAATGCAGCGATGCTATTCGGCTTGCCCTTAAGTCTAATCACCGGAGTAGCTCTCAGAACTTTTTTGTTCACCGCCTTGATCAAAGCTATCTCAGAGGGGATCATTGCCTGGCGCAGCGCCACCGTTTTCGGCCGAAAAGATTTGCTCAAATACTTTCCGGTTTGGTTTTTTCTGCAAATACCTTACGTGGTGATCGTCGGCTTGCTAGGCAGCACCGGCGGCTTTAATTGGAAGGATCGAAGACATTTGGCCGTGGTCAAGGAGGCCGTGGAGCCTGAATGAAGCGCTGTGGAGAGGTGGTATTCCTTGTTGTCGTGGAAATCTCCATGTCCGGCTGGGCACCCGAAAATCATGTGAATAGCCTTGAATCTGCGGGAGGTTGCCCATGCTAGGAATGGAGCATCCTCGGTTCCGTTTGGTCTTTTCGGGGACCCTCCCGCGGGTTTTGCCTATTTTCGTAATAATGTTGCTGTCGTGGCCGGCTCCCACAAGGGCTGATAGCTTTGCTGTGATTTCCTTGCGAGATTTCGTCGGCGAGCGGCTAGAGTACTCGCTAAGGTTTCATGGGGTGTCGGCAGCCCGCGCGCACTTAACTTTCGGCAGTGCTGAACCCATCGCCGGTGCCGCGACGGGAATCATTGCGGCCGCAGTTCAGACGGGTTCCATCGCCGACCTTCTATTTCACATTGACAATCATTATTCGTCTGTGGTGGATATGGCCTCCGGTTTTCCGATCAAATTCTGCAAGTCGATAGATCAAAAGAACGTTCAACACGTAATGACCACCGAGTTTGACCGCCTGAGCAGAGTCGCGCGAATTGCTTCGGAGAGAGTGTGGTCCATCCAAGAGGAATCCTACGAGCTATTCTCCATGCTTTACAAAATCCGTTGCTCGAATGTCGAAATCGGTGATAGCCTGAGATTCATCCTCGATATTGAAGGCCAGTCATGGCGCGCGACCGGGGCGGTTTCCCCAGGGGAGCCGGTACACAAGCCGTTTCACGAGCTCCAGGTGCGAAGGATGGTGCTGACGTTTTCACCGGCGGGAAGGCTGGCTCCGCGAAAATGGAAAACCGACCTGCTCACCCATCGCATCTGTAAAGAAGGCGCCCGGCTGACGATCTGCTTCGGTCCGCCGCCGCAAAGTCTGCCCTTGTATCTACAATTTGGTGAGGGCAAATCCGCTGTAGAGATGCGGCTACAAAAGGTTCATTTTCAGTCAATGCCAAGATAGAATGTTCGAAGCCTCAAATTTTTTCGCTCTCATTGCAGCAATCGTCTATGCTGTTTTGGGAGGCTTTCTATCGCTTTCCCTGACAAAAAAGAGCGGCAAGCGGAAAGGCTTTGAGCCAAAGATCTCCATGATTGTGGCCGCCCGTAACGAAGCTGTGCATTTGCCGGAATGCCTGCGTTCTTTGCTGAACGTTGAATATCCTCCGGCGAAGACGGAAATCATCGTCGTCGATGACGGTTCTACCGACAGCTCCGGAGAGATCATCGACCATTTCGCCGCAGCGCATCCACGCACAAAACATCTGCGATTGAATCCCGATCAGAAGCGCCGACCAGGAAAAGCGGGAGCGATCCTCTATGGCATTGATCATAGCAGCGGCGAGATCATCTTCATTACTGATGCCGATTGTCAGGTTCCGCGCACCTGGATTCGCGGGTTGCTGTCGCTTTTCACTGCGCGAGTCGGTTTGGTGGGCGGCTTTACCTTGCTGGATCGGAAAAAGGACTCGACTTCACTTTTCGGCAAGATTCAATCGCTCGATTGGCTCTATCTGTTAAGTGTGGCGGCCGCCGCTTCGAACTGGGGTAAGCCACTGAGCTGGGTCGGCAACAATATGGCCTTTCGTCGCCAAGCTTACGAAGATGTTGGCGGGTATCGGGCGTTGGGGTACAGTCTCATCGAGGACTTTGTTCTTGCCAACGCCATTGCCACGCGGACAGATTGGCAAGTACGTTTTGCCGCCGTCAAGGAGGCACTGGTGCACAGCAGCCCGGCGGCCTCTTTGCGCCAGCTTTATCGGCAGCGAAGGCGATGGTTTACCGGCTTTGGCAGCATGCGACCGTTCGGCAAATCAATCATGATCATCAGCACGCTGGCACACCTCTCTTGTGTGGTTTTGGCAGTCGTGCAATGGCAGCTATCTTTGTCCTGCTTCGTGCTGCTTTCGCTTGCGGATTGGCTCCTGCTCTATCCCACGGCCACGATTCTGGGCAGGCGCGACTTGTTACGCCACTTTCCCGCTTTCCAGGTTTACTTTTTCTGCTACACGATCCTCTTTCCCTTCTTTCTGTTCTTTGATCGCCAAGTAGTTTGGAAGGAACAAACGTACCCCGCAAAAATCGCTGCCTCCTCAGACAAGATTGCCCAGCGGGTGCGGCCTACTTCTTAGCGAGACACGCATGAGCTTTTTGCCCCCAATCCTTTTGCACTACTTTATTACCTACCGCTGCAATTGCAAATGCACCTTTTGCGACATCTGGCGTTCGGATGATCTGCGAAGCAATGGCGATGCCCGGCTTGAAGACGTTTGCCGCAACCTGATGGAGGCGCGAAAGCTGGGGGCTCGGTTCGTAGATTTTACCGGTGGCGAGCCGCTGCTACACCCACAGCTTCCTGAAATGCTCAAGCAGGCAAGGGAGGTGGGATTCAAAACTTCCGTCACCACCAACTGCATGTTGTATCCGCAAAGGGCAAGGGAGTTGGCAGGACGGGTGGATTACCTGCACTTTTCCATTGACTCGAACGATCCTCGCCAGCATGACGCCATTCGCCGCGCCAAGGCCTTTTCCCGCGTCAGCGAAAGCATTGAGACGGCCAAGCAATTGGGGGAGGCGCCGGACCTGCTCTTCACGGTGACAGAGGAAAATGTTGCTTCGCTTCTGCCGCTGTGCGAGCTGGCAAAGAAAAGGAAGCTGATGCTCATCCTCAATCCTGTCTTTTCCCATCGACTGAGAAGGGAGCTGAATACTGAAACCTTGGACAAGCTGGAAAGCGTTGCAAACCTGCCTTTTGTCTATCTAAACAAAGCTTTTCTCCGTCTACGACGGAATGGCGGCAACTCGACCGACAAACCGCGCTGCCGTGCTGTGACTTCCACGATCGTCGTCTCGCCGAATAACGAATTGTTGCTGCCGTGTTTTCACTTTGCGCAAAGAAGACTGCCGATCAAGAGGTCGCTGACGCAAGCGAGAGAAAGTGTGGATTGCAAGGCTTTCGAGTCCGGACAGGGCAGGTTTGCTTTTTGTGAAGGATGTACCTTGAACTGCTATTTTGACCCATCTTTTGTTTACAAGCTGGATGGCTATTTTTGCGAGAGCCTGGCGGCAAAGGCAAAATACGCTTATTACAAGTATGTGCATCGGCGCCTGTTTGCCTCTCGGTGCGAAGGTGAGAAAGCCAAAAGTTTCAAAATGGGCTGCATGACATGAATGTTTTCGCGCCCGACATTTTCGATATTTCCCTATGGCCATTGCTGATTCTATACGCCGAAATGCACTACAAATTCCGCGGCGTCTACAGTCGCTTTTGGAAGACGGAGCCGGAGATCATCGCCGACGTTCCCCACCGACTGGAACCCGGCCATCCGCTGCCGGTACTGCTTCTTGTCAAAGATGCGCATCGGCACCCGATGACTTTGCTAAGGGTCGCCGTATTGGCTTTTTGGGGAGAAGAAGAAAAGGGGATCGCAAAGGTCGATTTTTCGGCCTTGAGCATCGATCGACCTATGTGGCACCATCTGCTGATGTTGTCCTTGCCAAGAGATCTGACGGGGAAGATCAAAATTGACGTTGCCTTCACCGTGCAATTGGGAGGCAAGACGATCGTCTATCACAACGACAACTATCGCCTTTCCAGTCACGCGCCCTTTGAGGTCTTGGTGGATCCCGACCCGTGGCCGAAAGCTGCGGGCTGGTATTTCGGCGATTTGCATTATCACAGTGCCTTTACCAGCGATCAGGTGGAGTTCGGCGCCCCGGTAGAGGCGGCCAAAGTGATGGCCAAGGCCATGGGACTGCATTTCATCGGCGTTACGGATCATTCCTATGATCTGGACGATGACCCTGATGATTATTTGCACAACCATCCCGACTTTCCCAAATGGCAGCAGCTCTGGCAGCAGATTGAAACGCTCAATAGCGCGGATGAGTCATTTGTTATGTTGCCCGGGGAAGAGCTTTCCGTCGGCAATTCGCGCCGACGCAACGTGCATCTTCTCATCTTGAATGACCGCCGATTCTTTGCCGGTTCCGGCGACAGCGCAGAGCACTGGCTCCATACAAGGCCCGAATCAAGCATCCAGCAAGTTTTATCCCAACTGCATCCCGAGTCTTTGACGTTCGCCGCCCATCCGGAAATGACGGTGCCGCTTTTACAAAGAGTACTCATAGGACGGGATACCTGGCAAGCGCGGGACTATCAGAGTTCTCGTTTGAATGGTCTACAAGTCTGGAATGGAGAGAAAGACAAGGGGTTTACTGCCGGAGTGAAAAAATGGATAGAATTGCTGTTGGTAGGGAAACGGCTATCAATCGTTGCCGGGAACGACGCGCACGGCAATTTTGGTCGCTTCCGCCAAATTGGTTTCCCCTTTTTTACCCTGCGCGAAGATCGCCATGAGATTTTTGCCAAAGCGAGAACCGGGGTGTTTTTGAGAGACGGATTGACGTATGATCGCTTGCTTTTGGCTCTGCATCAAGGTCGATCCATCGTCACCGATGGCCCATTCGCAGAAATCCGGCTTTTGGATGGCCACGGGGCAGAATGGCGCATCGGCGACGATTTTCCCGGCTCAAGCGGAATTTTGACCGTCGACGCTCGATCATCTCCGGCCTTTGGTCCAATTGGCATTGTGAGTTTGCTTGGGGGAAATGTCGAAACTCAAACCGAAAGGGTCTTGGCGTCCTGGTCCTCGCCTGGGCATAAGTTGGAGACACGCGTGCCCTTGACGGACTATTCGGCTATCAGCTATCTTCGCTTAGAGGTGTCAAGCAGAAAAGGAGACCAAGAGTTTCGCTGCTTGACAAATCCAATCTATGTGAAACAGGGGCGTTAGAAGAGCTTGATTTTGCGAATGATTCTCCGCAGTCCCCGGCCAAAAATCTCCGGCTCGATCTCGATGTGGCGATCCTCTCCTTCGCCAAAGCTGGCAGACTTGATCGCTTCGTTTGATTTCAAGGTTTCGTGAACAATGAATCTTTCGTAGCTGCTCATGTGTGGCAGAACAACCTTTTTACCGGTCTTGATAGCCTCCTCGGCCTTCTCTTCCGCGTAACGCTTAAGGTTGCCCACTGGGTAAACCCTCAGCTCGTAATCTTCCCCCTGACGATACGTCTTGGTCACATAATCGGCTTTGGTGTCGAAATAACGATGAATTTGTTTGCGCTCAAATGAATTGAGATTGTATAGCGAAACGGGTTTTAGTGAGCCGACAAGATCCTGCTGAATTTTGTCGATCAATTGTCTAATCTTGCCGCTCGGCCTTCGTGAGCTAAATCTTTCAGTTCTCATGCTGCAGACCTCGTGTTTATGTCCGTCTCTCCCGTGCGGAAACAGATTGCTGCTCGAGAGCAATCTTGGTGGATTATCGATTGCTAAGATGTGACAGTGACCCCTTTTTATTACTCCCGGAATCCAATCTTGAAGGTAGTACGTTCTCCCAATAGCTAAGCAGTCCTTAGAATGGATCCTTGCCCTCTGGCTATCATCAGCTCAGCAAAGCATAAAGATTGCCGGCAGAATGAATGCAGGACAAACCTGAAGGTCGTCCTCCGCGCTTGGCCTGTTGCCCGGCGATGCGCCAGAGTGCGACCAATGATTTTTCCGATTTTTAACCCGCCAGAGCTTTGATTAATTTCCTGTGAATGTCGCCAAAAGGGCCATTGCTGAAAGTGATGACCAAATCAGTTCTTCGCACGTTCCGCAACAGATAATCAACGATAGCATCGACCGACTCGAAACACTCTGCCATCTTGCCTATCTGACGTAGATCAGCCGTCAATTTTTCCGGAGAAAAAACTTGACCCGCCGGCGCCTTATCCGGGCGATTGACGGGAGCAACGAGAACCGCGTCGGCATCAGCAAAAGCCTGGACAAACTCTTGCTGAAAAACGCTGCGGCGCGTTGTGGCGGTCCTCGGCTCGAACAGCGCCCAAATACGCTGGCCCGGATGCTGCGCCCGAAATGCGGCCAAGGTCTCTTTCACCGCCGTGGGGTGGTGCCCAAAGTCGTCGTAAACGCTGACGCCATTAGCAGTGCCTTTTAGTTCCAAACGCCGCTTGACTCCCGTAAATTCTGCCAGTGCTTCTTTGATTCGATCAAAGCCTATTCCTACGTGCTGAGACACTGCGATGGCAGCCAGAGCATTGCGAATATTATGTCGACCGGGAATGGGCAGGTCAATGGTGCCGCATGAGACACCTTTTTTGATCGCCTGGAATTGCGTTCTTTCCGGCGTCATGACGACGTTGATCGCTCGCCAATCCGCTTCATTTGCCAATCCAAAGCTTTCGACTGGACAAAAAGCTTTCGCGCTGATTTCTCGCACCACGGCAAAGTCGTGGCAGACGACCAGCAAGCCGTTCTTGGGAATCAAGTTGACAAAGCGCCGGAAGGCAAGCTTGATCTCCTCCAGATTGCTATAAATATCCGCGTGATCGAATTCGATGTGGTTGATGATGCCAATGTCCGGCAGGTAGCGGAGAAATTTCGCCACCTTGTCAAAAAACGCCGAATCGTATTCGTCTCCCTCCAAAATGACATCCTGCCCACTGCCGATCTGAAAACCGCGACCAAAGTTATTGGGAATGCCGCCGATGAGAAAACTGGGATCGAGTCCGGCAGAATCGAAAATCCAAGCTAACAGGGAGGCGGTGGTTGTCTTACCGTGCGTGCCGGTGACCACGATGGATCGTCGCCCGCGCACGATGAATTCGCGCAGAGCATCGGGCAAGGAGATGTAGGGGATGTGCTGTGCCAAAATCTCTTCGATCTCGACGTTGCCGCGAGAAATGACGTTGCCGACCACCACCAAGTCCGGCGCCGGCTGTAGGTGTGTCGGATCGAAGCCATCGTAAACAGGAATGCCTTGCTCGGCCAGAAAGGTGCTCATAGGCGGATACACGCCGTCGTCCGAGCCGTAGACTTGGTAGCCTTTGCTTTTCAGCATGGCCGCCAAGGAGGCCATGGCCGTGCCGCAGATGGCGAGGAAATAAATTCGTTTGGCTTGGTTGAGATTGGTCACGTCACTTCCACAACTTAGGGTCTAACAATTCCATCCATGGCCGCAGGAAACCGGCTGTGGGGAATTCGGGTTATGCCGTTACGGTCAATCAGCAAATTGGCGACTTGGCCTTCCGCTCCTGCTGCGCCGATAACTTTACCGTTCAAAGACAAGGTAATTCCTCCCGCATTGCCGATTTTCAGGTAGAAATTGTCTTTACTTTGCCAGGAGCGCACATCACCGGCGGCGAATACGGCCTCGTCGGCAAGACTATCGTTAAACACGATCCGCACCCAGGTGGTTTCTTTGGCGTAGACAGTCAGCTTCAGGTCCGAACTGCTCTTGGTCGGTGGCGGAGGCAACTGCGCATCGAGCAGCGTGTCTTGCGGGACGGGGTTTGCGACGGTCAGGGTATCTGAAAAGATGGTCTCTTCGGTGATTGATTCGCTCTGCTCATTTCGTCCCGTACGAAGAGCGCTGATGACAAGAAATGCCAACAGAGCAGCGATGATGACCGCACCGAAAACGAAAGGACGGTAAAATCGCAAAAGCACTTGCAAATCGGCCAGTTTTTGCTGCAAGAGCTGCTGCCGGGCCTTTTGCTTGCTATATTTGATTTTTTCTTCCTCGACTCCGGGTGTTTCTCTGTCGGACTTGGATCGTTTCGGTGCATTCCCTTGCGCCTGTTGTTTGTCCTCTTGCGCTTCCGCTCTCATCGCTGACTCGAATTGGTGGATCGTCACCTCTGGATCCAGTCCCACCTGAGTCGCATACACTTTTAGGAAGGCCTTGACATAAACCGTGGGCAAGAAACTAAAATCGCCGTTCTCCATCTTTTCGATAAAACGGAGAGAGATCTTGGTTACGTCCGCCAATTGCTCAGGGTTCAGCCCCTTTTCCCGCCGACGCTGAGCAAGCTGCCGACCAATTTCGATAAATTCCTGATTCAATTATCCTCTGGTTTTGATATCACCGGCTGGACAAAGGCCAGCAGAGTTGTATAGAACTTTGTCAGCGGGAAGCCGACTACGTTATAGAAGCATCCTTCGATGCGGTCGGCAAAAACCGCGCTTTGATCTTGAATCCCATAGGCGCCGGCTTTATCCATGGGATTTTGGGTGCGCACATAGCTTTCGATCTCCCAGTCCCGCAAGTCGCGGAAGCGCACCTTGGTCATCTCATAATCGGAGGCGATCCGTCCGCCGGGCTTTTCCACGATGGCAAAGCCGGTATACACGCGATGGGTGCGACCGCTGAGCCGGCGAAGCATGTCGCTTGCCTCTTCGGCGTTGGCCGGCTTGCCCAAGATATGCTTGTCCAAAACCACGATGGTATCAGCCCCGACGACGAGGCCACGATCTATGTCTTTGGCCACCTCGGTGGCTTTGGCTAAAGACAGAAATAGCACATGCCGAACCGGATCCGTTTCCTGAATGGAATCCTCATCGATTTTGCTGGGGCGAACCTCGAAATGAAAACCGACAAGCGATAGCAATTGTGCGCGTCGGGGGGATTCGGAAGCTAGGATGAGGCTGCCGTTTAGACGTTTTTTTAGATAATCTAGCATCCTTTGATATGCTCTGAATATTCAGAAGGTAATTTTGACATTCTCGTAACCTGTATATTGAATCATTGCTTGTTCTTTGACAGTTTCTTTAAGCCTGTT
>DYKH01000165.1:0-5111 GCA_020722685.1 Caldithrix sp.
GGGCGCAACCATTCCGGACAGCCGGTAACCAGCGGGCTGTATCTGTATCGATTGGAAAGCGAACAAGCGACTCTGAGCGGTAAGATGATTTTGATGCGCTGAGTTGTAGCCTCCGGAAGGTTCCCAACCTCCGGGAGGCTGTCGTGCGAAGGTCAAAAAAACATTTGAAATTATGACCAGCAATTGCTATATATAGAGCGGGCAAGATTATCTACCGTTCATTAGCAAGGGCAAGGAAGCATGGACAAACTTCTGCTTAGGAAAAACGAGTTTCCCAAAGACATTTTGCAAGATATCCGGAGGGTTGGATCGATCCTGCTTCGTCATGGCGCCTTGAAGATCATTTTATATGGCTCGCTGGCTCGCGGGGACTATCGGGCTAATTCGGACATTGATGTTTGTGTTGAAGGCCTTCCTGACGAGCTTTACTTTCGAGCAATGGCCGAATGTCTCATGATCAGCCGACGACCTGTGAGCGTCCTTGATTTCAAAACCGTTCAGGGATATTTGCGAGAGAAAATCTTACAGGAAGGAAGGATTCTCTATGAGCATGGCTGAGTTGAGAAAGGAGATCGACTTCGGGTTAGAGAATCTAGAGAATATCTACCTCACTGTGCCCCACAGAGGATTTGATGGCATTTAGGCATCTTGCCACAAAAATATATGGCTTTCTCATTGACTTGAACAAGCTGCAAGTCATCGTCACTGAGATAGAGAAAAACCACGTTCGGATAAAACAATTTTTTGTAGACATCGTGGAGGTCATAGAGGAATAGAAATGGTATCATTAAACGTCACGCGGTTCTTATCAGTTTTTCGTAGATGATTGTCACTTAGCGTAATCGGTACTGGAGCCGAAGCTGTTCTTGACTTTCTGCGACAGAATAAGTAGAGAATCTTTGGATTGACCAGTGAATTTCAAAAGCCTGAATAACTCCTGACTCCGAAACCAACAGAGCAAGGGTATATTCAGGCTTTTTTTATTGTGCTTTTCCAATCCTCACAGATATTTCAAGCTGTGATGGTCCACACCAAATCACAAAGGAGGTCCCGCTATGAGGCGCTTGGTATTATCTTTACTTTTAGCACTCACACTCACCGGTACTTCGTATGCTTCGTTCTATGCACGAAACCTGACCGATCCTTCCAATAACTGGTCTATTTTCGCAATGAAGCAGCTCACCTGCGAGGTGGAGGTGCTGGGTTTGTTTTACCAAACCACCATCACTTTTGAAATCGCCTTGACCAACGATGACTTTGGCCACTACCCGGCACAAGGGACCTACGAGATCGTCTGGGACTTCGATTTGGTGGAAGAAGCTGTGGTCACCGACGCTTCGCTCAAGCCGGCGGACGCGACGGGGTTCATCAGCGCTCAAATCGTCGACTTGAGTACCGCGGAAAAACTATACGAGCAATATCCCACCCATCAGCCGCGTTTGCTGTTGCGCCATCGCTGGCAGCGCGGGTGGCGCGGCCAGGTGATGAAACGCTTTGAGGGGCGTTTTTCGCCGGTGTATTTGACCAAGACACCGGTGGTGAAAATCCGTTACCTCTCGCCTTGTCTTCCCTACTACAACGTGCGCCGGCTGTTTTTGCCGCTAGCTCAATTTAGCGTCTATCGTCCCGGCGCTCCTGTTGTCCTGCTCCGCGATGCCGATAATCCGAATTTCCGTCCACAAACCATATCTTCCCCATATTCTATCTCCTGGACGAAAGTAGGGGCCGATTGGCGCGCCACGTTGACCGTGGCTTGGCGCAGCTACTATGACGTCATGTTGGGCGTTGCTCCCGAATCACCTGATCGCTCCTATTTACGCACTTTTGCGGCCAATGGTGCGCAGTTTTACCAAATGTCCGTGCTGCCGCCCATTGCACCGGAGGAACGCAAGCCGAAAAACATCTTGTTGGCAGTCGATTTGACGGAAATGGGCTACGGGCCAATCTTTCTCATGAATCAGTTTGAAAAAGCCGTTCGCCTTTCCACCAGCGGGTATGACTCGATCACTATGCTTTATTCGGCATTCACGCCCGTCATCTACGACTCTGCCTTTGTGCCGGTGCGGGAAGAAGCCTTGAACGAGATGTTCAATCAGCTCTATGCTCAGCCGATCCCCAAGCTGAACACGCTGCCGCATCTTTTGCGTCAAGCCGTCAACATTTTCAATCTGCATAAGAAATCCGGCGAATTGTGGTTATTGACCAATGCCTATACTCACAGCGACCCGCCGGCCACGGCCATGGAGATTATCAATCAGACGCTCGGGGCCGCTGAAAAGCCCATCGTTTTTCGAATTGTCAATTCGCACTTGGATTGGTGGCCGCACTGGTGGATTAACGCCCAATACTATTACGGCAATGATTATCTGTATGAGAATCTGGCCCGACTAAGCTGGGGCAGCTACGTCAAGCTGCGCAATTATCCCGATTATGATTTCTTGGACGTCATGCTGGATTGCATTGCTCCCGCTGCTACGGCAGTGGAAACCGATGCCGAGCCGGCGGCCGGACTCAGCTATTCCCGCTTTCAGCTCAATCGCGGGCGAACCAACTTTCCAATCACCCTGCCATATTATGAAATCGGCCTATTCGACGGCTCCGATCCGTTTCTACTGCATTTCTACGGCATCGTCGATGGCGAGCTTTTTGCCAAAGACGTTACCATCGATCGGCAAAGCAATGACACCGGCTGGCAGGCGGTGGCGACTTATTGGTATGACCGCTACATACAGAATTTGCTCTTGGAGCCGCAGAGTTATGAGACCATCCAGTATATTGAAACGGTTAGCGTACAGGAACGGCTGTTGACGCCGTATAGCGGCTTTATCATTCCCGGCCCAAGCGGCTTGCTGGCTTTCAAGCGCTTGGATGAAGAAATCGAATCGGCTGTGGAAACGCCGCAGGAGAGGGTCGCGGCGGTGCCCGAGCAATTGGAGCTGACGGCTTATCCGAATCCGTTCAACGCGGCAACGACTATTTCCTTTGCATTACCCAATGCTGAGGCATTATCTGAAGTGCGAATTGTGGTCATCAATTGTTTGGGTCAAATTGTCTGCGAACGCAATTTGAGCAAGGATGCTCTGCGACCACAAATGAGCTTTCGTTGGGACGGATTGGATCAATTGGGAAATGCTGCCGCCACCGGCATTTACCTCGTTCACATACAGGCCGGCGAGGAATCGCAGAATCTCAAGATCACCTTGCTGCGATGAAAAAAACTCTTGCCGACCTATGATTGCTCTGCAAAGACCAGGAGAACGGGCAAGACCACCAGGAATTCGTCATTTGATTCCTCGCGATTTTGAGCACGATTAACCGAACATTTTCTTTTTCCGAGGTGCAACCATGAAAGCAAATACTGTTACTCTCTGCCTATGTCTACTCGTGGGCACCGCCTTCGCCGCCGACTTTAGTGTCTACGAGGCCAACTACCCGGGGGTGAAGGACTATAACGTCAATCTCGATCAAGGAGTGCTGACCATTCAGCCGCGCGGCGCCTACATCGAGATGAATCTCGAGCTCACGGTGTCTTACGATTTCGAGAGCTGGTTTTTCAAAAACTACAACGAGCTCGAGTTCCTCTGGGAATTTGCCCTGCCGAATCAAGCCAGCATCACCGACTTTTGGCTTTGGATGCCGGACACGGTGTTGCAAGCCACGATGCTGGATCGCTGGACCGCCGAGCTGCTCTTCAGTGAAGTCAGCAGTCCGGTGCGCAATCCCGCGCTGCTCACTCAGACCTTTTCCGATCGCGAAGGCCAGGTGCATTATAGCCTGAAATTGTACCCGATCATGCGTAATGAGAAACGCAAGTTCAAAATCCAATACCTCTTGCCGGCGCGCCCGACCAACGAAACTCTGCGTGCCTGGCTGCCCACCGGCCAGCTAACCTCGCGTCGCAGTCCCGGAGCGGACAGCCTGCATATCGTGTTTATGGGTACCGATCAACCAACTCTCCTTGGTGCAGATATTCTCTCAGAAAAGTACGTCCCGGAAAAGGCGGCCTGGGAGTTCGATATCAAGCTGGATTACGATCAGTTTGTGGAATTGGTCTATCCGACGCCCATCCGCGGCAAGTCCTTCTTTAGCACCTATGAACAGAACGGGGAGACATTCTATCAACTGGCCGTTTATCCGCCTGTCGTGCAGGATCTGCGCGTCCCTCGCAATTTTGTCGTCCTGGTGGATTTCAATCGCTTCAACACTGAGGGCATGGATGGCGAGCTGATGCTTCTGTTGCTGAAAGAGACCCTGCAACAAGCGCTGACGAGTCAAGATTCGGCTAACATTATCGTGGCCTTTGCGGATTTGGTTTATGGCTCCGACCGGCTACTGGCTTGCAGTGAACAGAATCTCGATCAAATGTTTGCCAACATCCTGCAGCGTTCCTTTCCAGCGTATAGCAATTTTCAGGTGTTGGTAGCCGCGGCGGCAGAATTCTTGTCAAACCTACAAGGTCCAGCCGAGATCATTTTGCTAACCAATACCGACGAAATACAATTGTATGGACAAACCAGGGAGGACTTTGCCGAAGAGATCATCGCCATGCTGCCGCCGGGGACAAAGTTTCATATTGTCGATCTGGAAAATAAGAGCAACCTGATTTACAATGGGGAGCAAAATCAATACGAAACTCAGTTGCAGAGCTTTTACGGGCATCTTGCTAACAAGACCGGCGGCAATCTGTTTTTCTTGCGCTACCACTCGATTAAGAACATTCTGGCGGCGTTGTTCTATGAGCGAATCAGCCATTTTCAAGAGGTGGAGGTACAGACGCGTTTCGCCAGCGGCTATGCCTATGGCAAGCATTTGATCGCCTTGCATGAGGGCTACTATCCGCTGCATTTCCCGATCATGCAGGTGGGCCGATTTCGTGGCGCCCTGCCGCTGGAAGTGACCGTTTTGGGAAAAGTGCGGCTGGAGAAGGCGATGGACACTTTTACCATCACCGATGCCGATGTCATCCCCGGCAACGAGCAACTGGCCACCGCTTGGTACAGCGATCACATTCACGGTCTGCTCACACAATGGCAAACCAATTCCACGGTGATGGAGATCATGGACCTTAGTTTGTCGCACCGCATCTTAACGCCGTATACCGGTTTTCTCGT
>DYKH01000165.1:5211-10754 GCA_020722685.1 Caldithrix sp.
ATCGAGCTGCAAGCATACCCGAATCCTTTCAATTCGGCAGTGACGATTCACATCACTTTGCCCGCAAAGCACGATGCCTCGAAGCTCGAGTTCGGCATCTTTAATACGCTCGGTCAGAAAGTGAAAGCGTTTGATATTGTCGGCGATGGGAACACTCGTGAGATAAGAATAATTTGGGATGGCAAGTCGGACAGCGGCGAAGAGGCTTCTACAGGCTTGTATTTTGCGGTTCTGTACGGGCCGAGCTTGAAAAAAAGTCTCAAGTTGATTTTGGTGAAATGACATTGACTCTTAAACCTCCAAGAGGTTCGTAATCTCGGAGATTGAAAAAAGCATTTGACACTTTTGTTTGAAATCGTTGTTATGATTTAGGCGAATTTACATGGAGCCGAAGCTATTCTTGACTTCCTTCGACAGAATGAATAGAGAATCTTTGGACTGACCAGCGACTTTGAAAGCCTGAATAACTCCTGACTCCGGGGCAAAAAGAGGATAGGTGTGTTTAGGCTTTTTTTGTTTGTTAAGAAATGATATTGGCCATCGAAGCACAATTGGCTTTTTAGCCCTTTGATCATCAGTCTTCCAGTAAGTATTTACATTATCATTTTCTGCGGAGGAACATAGACATGACTAAACTAGCATGGTGGTGTATAGCATTGTTCATTAGCGCTGGCAACGCTTTTGCGCAAGCTGGGGAATCGAGGTGGCAACTCAATGGTATCCCAATAACTTTTGTGCCGAATTACCAACTCCTGCCACAGATTGTAAATGATGGAGAGGGTGGAGCGATCATTGTTTGGCAGGACGAACGCGGCGGCGAAGTGAATCGACAGTATTGGGATATTTATGCCCAAAGAGTCGACAGCAATGGGGTAATACTATGGCAAGAAAATGGCATTCCGGTATCGGCCCTACCGGAGTACCAAGCTTACCCTCTGATCATTGCCGATGGCGAAGGGGGAGCCATCATAGCCTGGCCGGATTGGCGAGGATATTTTGAGGGAAAAGTCGTCGATGTTTATGCGCAGAAGCTAAGGATGGACGGCGTGGCATTGTGGGAGCCAAATGGGCTGGGGGTAACCACCGAGCGGGGTGAGCAGGGCGACATAAATCTGATTTCTGATGGCCATGGCGGAGCTATTTTTGCGTGGTATGATGGTAGAAGGCCATGGCCAGAAGATGACATTTACGCGCAAAGGGTAAGCAGAGAAGGCAAACGATTGTGGCAAGAAGGAGGGGTACCAGTGTGTACGGCTCCCAGCTTTCAGGATCTTCCTTACGCTATCCCCGATGGGCGCGGCGGCATGATTCTGAACTGGTATGATCAAAGACAGGGGCGAGAAACTTATGCCCAGAGACTCAACGCAATGGGCGTTCCCCAGTGGACGGAAAACGGTGTATTGATTGGTACTTTAAGCGGAGTTTTGAGCCACGGTGGTATTGTGTCCGATGGTCAGAGCGGAGCTATCATCGATTGGTCGGCACCGGACGGCATACGGGTGCAACGGTTGGACAGCCTTGGGCAAAAGCGGTGGGGCGAGAATGGTATCTTGGTTTTCCCACCCGGTGAAGGTGGTTTTATCGATTCCTATCCCAAGCTGGCGAGCAATAACAAAGGCGGGGCTATTGTACTTGCCAACATGAACGAGTGGAATGGTGGAGGGGTGAAACCAGTTGGGTATTATGCCCAAGCGATTGACCACGAGGGAACCTTCATCTGGCACGACGCGGTTAGAGCGTCGCCGCTCGAGTATTACGACGGCAACGAGGTAGAAGTCTGTTCGGACGGTTTTGGCGGCGTATTAGCGGTATTTCCTTGTTCTCGCTCCAGAGAAAACTATAATGACTGGGGCGACATTGCCGTTCAAAGAGTGGACAGCAGTGGGGTTCTGGTATGGGGCGAAAAGCCGATCATTGTATGTATTAATCAGCGAAGTAGCCCGCAACAGCCATGTATTGTGAGCGACACCAAGGGAGGCGCCTACGTCGCATGGATCGATATGCGTCGCGGTTTTGAGGCTGATACAACTATGGGCGGGGACATATACATGCAACGGGTTTATGCAGATGGCCGGGTAGGAGGTGATACGACTTCCTTAGTGACACAACGGCCGCTTTTCTCAATGCCGGAAGCTTATGTGCTGAATCAGAATTTTCCGAATCCCTTCAATGAGCAAACCGTGATTGGCTATACCATACCACCTTATCCTCACGACCAAAAGGGCACTCCAGACAGGACGGTATGTCTAACGGTGTACAATCTTCTTGGAAAGGAGGTGAAAACCTTAATTGATGACGTGCAAGAAGCGGGGTATCACGAAGCAATTTGGGATGGGACGGATGCAGGTGGAAAATCCATGCCCAGCGGCGTCTATTTCGTCGGCTTTTCCGGAGCGGAAAGAGACACTTGGCGGAAGATGCTGCTGTTGCGCTAAATTGGTTTGACCCTAAGCCAAATGGAGGTTCATCATGAACGCAAGAAAGCAAATCTATGCTGGCCTTGGAACTCTTTTGTGCTTACTGGTTCTTGGTTCTCAGGCCTACGCCCAGTCTTGGTACCCTCTGGGTCTTTGGTTTGTGGATAGCGAACGACCGTATCCGGGTTATGTTTCTGACCATGAGGCGAATTTATTCGCAGACATCCATACCACAGAATTGATAGGATGCGGATACAATTACGAGCTAAGAGAAGCAGACTATATGAATTATTGCGACTCTACCGGAGGCAGCGTCCGAATGACGATTCTTGGTGAGCAAGGAACAGTGCTGTGGCCAAATTTGTGGCACGAGTATTCTCTCTACGCTGACGATTATCCGGATCCAACTTGGATCAGCGGAGTGGATCGGTTCATACACCGTGCTGATAGTAGTACAGCTCGCACGTTGGATTACAGAACTATGGTGTAGCCCACGAGGTCTATGCTTCTACCCATTGGTCGGGACTGGGCTATATCTGCGAAAAGATAGAAGAGGAAGATCCTGAGCACAACTCACTTATAACAGGAAATATAACGGCATACTCGAATCCTACGGCCTTTTTGGACAGTGTGTCCGCTCTGGATGTATTTGAGCATGAGCGCTACATTTTTCTAACAACAGTGCCTTATCGTGGTGCAGGATTTCAAACAGCGGTGGATGGATTGACTCAGGAGTATGATGCTTGTCGACAGTATTTTTCTGGACGGCATACAGACTGGCACGCAGTTATTCAAGTATGTCCTTCGTATTACTATAGTAGCTTATATTATCGCATTCCAACAGCCAGCGAAATCCGCTTGCAGGCCTATCTTGCCCTATCCAGAGGAACCAAAGGGATCAAAGCATTTACTTACCATTCAAGCCAGTATCCTGGTGATCCTGACATAAGATGGACCTATAGCGGTTTAGTAACCTACGGAAGCCCAAGAGGGGAAGATTACACCGTCCTCCATCAGGAGATATTTATTTGTACGATGTAGTAGCTGGTCTATACGACGACATCTGGAAGATCAGGGATTGGCTTAACCAATTGCAGTGCACCAGTGCCTTTAACTCTCGAGCCTTGCCGCAAGGCTATATCTTGGACGTGCAAGGGGAAGAAGCTGGAAGCATAGAGTTTGGGCTCTTCACTCTGGCCGGATCGAGCAACGCCTACTTCATGGTGGTGAATCGAGTTTGCTCCAAAGACGACCAAGGACGAGAAGCGGATCCGCAAGTAATTAACCTGCAGACCAGTCGAAGTGGCGGTAACGGCTACCAAATCCGCGATCTTCGCACTGAAGAAATTTATGTTTCCACTGACGGCTGGTTCCGCAATATTTCAATCGCTGCCGGAGAAGGGCGACTATTTGAGCTCAGGCCCATTTTCACCGGTAACGAAGTATGGGCGGATACAGTGAACGTTTCCAGTACTATCACAGTACCCAGTGGGAAGATTCTAACAATTGATCCTGGTGTTGCGCTCTACTTTGCTGCAGGTACGAAGCTCACTATAAACGGTCTGCTTCTGGCGGAAGGCACCTCTTCCGATAAGATCACCTTTACTTCTGTAAAATCTCCTCCTGCAAGGAGTGACTGGCAAGGCTTGTATTTTTCTTCCTCCGGCAGGGATGATCGGCTGAGCTACTGTGATATAAAGTACGCTAAATGGGGCATTGAATGCGCTTCTTCTTCGCCCACCATCGATCATTGTACGGTGCGGATTTGCGAGCGTGGCTTATACTTGCGGAGCAGTTCCACTCCTACAGTTTCAAATTCGTACTTTTGTAAAAATCTCCATGGCGCGTATGTGTACGCATGTTACAGTACACCCGGTGGCGACGAGAATTTTTACGTTTGCTATTTTGATTCCAACTCCTATTCCGGCGCTTATCTCATCAATTCTAAGCCATGGATAGCTCTTTGCACCTTCAGAGATAACCTCACCGGCACAAATGGTTATGGCATATTTTGTCAAAGCAGTGCACATTTTAGACTGAGCGAGAGCACTTTGCTCCGAAATAAAATGGATGGACTTCGCGCCTCCTCCTCTGCCAACCCGCTCCTCTATTATGATAGTATTACCTATCTCGGCGGTTACAATAGCATTGCAGACAACCTTCGCTATGGTGTATCTGCCCAGCTGACCTCCTACCCCAATTTAGGAACCACTTCCACTTATCCTGGCAATAATAGCATTTACAACAACAGCTCCTTCGAGGTGCGCAATGAAAACACCTCCGGCGCCATCAATGGGATTTTGAATTATTGGGGCTCTGGTAGCCACCCGGTACTAGGCGATTTCTTTGGCACAGTCAATTACATCCCATTTCTTTCTGGTTCGCCACAACGTGGGTTAGCGAGTGGTGGCGACGATGGTCAACTAACCTTTAGTGATGAACTGGCCTATTTGTGTTGGTTGGGTGCAGTGCAAATGGCGGAGTCGAAGTATGATGAAGCTTTTTTGACCTTTCAGAAAATTATTGAGGGATACGCGGGTAGCGGTGAAGCCAAATATGCTTTGTCGGAGGCTGTTTATTGTCTGGAATTGGGCAAAAAGGATGCGCAGGTCTTACCCTTCTTGGATGATATTGCCGCCAAGTACAAAGAAGGGGAGTTGGATGCTTTTGCCTGTTTGGAGAAGGTTTATTTCTTGAATCGCGGCCAACGACATGATGAATCTTTGAAGGAAATAGAGTTCTTGCTCAGCGCCGGATACTCCAAGGAAGTAAGCGCCTTGGCCCTTTTCGAAAAGGCGATGCTGTACGAGCATGGTTTGATTGACTTGAAGCTGGCACAGGAGTCCTTTGAGCAGTTTGTGAGTTTGTACCCGCAGCACGAGCTGGCTGAGATAGCCCAACTTGAATTAGCCTGTATGAAGGGCGAGAGTTTGTCCAAGGGTTTGTTTTATACAAAGGAAAGCCCAGAGCAAATTCCTGCGAGCCTTGTTTTGTATCCCAATCATCCCAATCCCTTCAATCCGGAGACGCGGATTAGCTTTGCCCTGCCCAAGGAAATGCGCATCACTCTGCGCATCTACAACCTCTTTGGCGAAGAAGTAGCGCGGCTTTACGATGGCAATATGA
>DYKH01000632.1 GCA_020722685.1 Caldithrix sp.
TTCGATTTGAAGAGATCCGCATTTCCCTCGTTGCTCTCAAAAAAGATCGAAGAATTCGTTACCCCAAACACCGGGCTTGTATATAAAAGTTTTCCCTGCTCTTTTCAGAGAAAAGTTTTTTCACATCGCTAATTATTAAATAATATTAGAGAGTTAAATGGTGCCGGAGCTCCGACACCCCCTCGGAACTATGACTAACTAATTCTTTAGACTGCTTTTAAAAAACACCGCGTTTTTATGCTGATCGGATCTTTTTCGAGACTGTGATAGTCTCTAAAAAAGCCTCTAGGTGGCTGAACACTCTTGAATCGCTTACGTTCTTAGCCACTTTGAAAGCCTTGCTCTCAGGACGGCGGGGTCCCTTAAAGAAAAATCAATAATCCGCGCTTCAGGCGCCATTTTTCAAAGGTCTCAGTGATGGAACTGATTAAAGATAAAATCACTTACGAAAAACTTTAACATGGAGGTGATATGGATATATGAAAAGACGCAATTTCATCAGCGCAGGGGTTCTTGCAACAATCCTTTTATTCTACTCGTTGGCCGCAGGTGCGGTCTTGCCCGCCCCGGTAAATCTGACGGCGGTCCAGGGAAACGGAGAGATTAGCCTGGCATGGGAACCGGTTTCCGGGGCAACGGGCTACATTGTCTACCGCGGTGAGAAAAGCAGCGGTCCATTCAGATTCGTCGCCCGTCCCTGGGGCTCGAGCTTCACGGATCGCGACTTCCTTAATGGTTCCACTTACTTTTACGTTGTTACGGCGTTCAATGCGGACGGCGAAAGCGACTATTCTTTGCCCGTGGGAGCGATGCCTGTAAATGCTGTGTTGAAGTCTCCCGGCAACATTACCGCGATCGCCGGCAACGGCCAGGTTTCGCTGATTTGGCAGAGTGTTGCCGGTGCAGCCGCCTATTATGTCTTTCGTGCAGCGATAAGCGGGGGCCCTTATACGCTGCTTACGACCACGCCGGTAACCGGTTCAAGCTACACCGACATAAATGCTGCCAATGGCATGACTTGGTATTATGTCATACGGAGTTGCAGTGTTCCGGGCTGCACAGCCGGAACCGTCGGGGCCTTTTCCGAGGAGGTGCGGGCGACGCCGTCCGCAAAACTACCATCCGCACCCACCTCGCTTGTTGCAACGCCTGGTAGCGGCTGGGCAAAACTGAGATGGGAAGATCCCGATAGCTCATTACTTGAAAATCCCGTCTATGCCTATGCGATCTACAGAGGGAACGCGAAGGGAGGCCCCTACGAATTGGTCGCCATGTCTATGGAAAGGAGCTTTGAGGAGAATTTAACAAATGGAGTTACGTACTACTACGTCGTTCGCGGCGTCAATGCCGTCGGCCGGGGAGCGTTTTCCGAGGAGATCGCCGTTACGCCCTCTGCATTGGAGCCTCCGCATGCCCCGGTATTGCAGGCCTTCTGGGGGGACAGCGGCAGGATTGACCTTTCCTGGGGCAGCGCTGCGGGGGCGGTTTCGTACAAACTCTACCGTTCACAAACCCCCGGCGACGCCAATCCAACCCTCCTTAAGACCTATGCCGGTTCCTACAATCTGTGGTATTATGACGACGGGCTTACCAACGGAGTGACATATTACTA
>DYKH01000633.1 GCA_020722685.1 Caldithrix sp.
CTGATTGAAATGGGCGACCTGGGGGCGATCCGCATTCGGGATTGCATAAGGATCCCCGCGGAGGAGATCCGCGAGCTGGAAAGCAGACTGATAGAAAATTTTTAGGCAGGCCCGGGAAAGCCCCGCACAAAGGAACTCAACTTCCCTGCATGGAAAAGGCCATCGAAGCGAGAGGCGATTTCATGGAGCATGATAACGAAACCCGACTAGCAAGCGCGGATATAGAGGCGATTGCCGTCACTGTTGCCGAGAAATTGAGCTCATTATTGGCAAAGAAACGCTGGCTCTCGCTTAAAGAAGCCGCCACCGAGTTTATGATCGGAGAACACAGGTTAAAGTATCTCGGCAAAACCGGCATCGTCAAAGGGTTCCATGACCCGGATTCGAAGCGCGGGGACTGGATATTTGACCGGTATTCGCTGGATGCGTATAGGGAAAGACAGGCAGGCAATACGACATCCCTTGACGAAAAAATTCTTGCATTAAAGGCTCGCGTTCATCTATGAAAACATGCATGAGACTTTACAAACGAAAAGGCTGGTTTTACGTCAATTATTATCGGGGGAAGGATCAATCCTTAAACACGAAGGATGAGGCCCTGGCGAAAGAGCTTTTCCGTGCGCTTAAGGCGGATTATCTGAGAGGCAAGTTGATCCACCTCGAAAAGGTTAAAAGATACACACTAAAGGAGTTTCGAAACCACTACGTCGAAAATTCAAGATCAGGCGTCTCCGTACAAACACTCAGGAAGGACAACCTGTCTCTGCGACTGCTCGAAGACGTCGTGGGCTCTTCAACCCAAGTAAGGGCCATCACGGCGACGCAGATCGAGGAGTTCAAAAAGGCTTGCCTTGCCCGCGGCGTCAGACCGGCGTCCGTCAACTCGTATCTCAGGCATATCAAGGCGGCTCTTTCTTATGCGCTCGATGAGGGAATTATCGAGAAAAAGCCGAAGATAAAAATGGTGCCCGTAGGAAGCCCTCTTCCTCACGTTCTTTCACCGGAGAAGATCAACACGCTGCTCGCAAGCGCCAAAGAGGCGGATGTCGAGTTGTGGAGATATTTCATGTTTTGTCTCTGGACCGGCGCCCGGCGGTCTGAGGTGCTGTCTCTGCAGTGGCAGAACGTCAGCCTTCGGAACCGGCAGTGCAAATTAACGGGGAAGGGGAATCGCGAGAGAATCGTGCCGCTTCTCCCCCCTCTTATTGAAATTCTCACCCCGATCCAGAAGGATATAGGTCCGGTTTTCCCCCCGCACCATGCCGATACGTATAGTCATAAATTCAAGAAAATCGCCGTATTATGCGGAATAAAAGAAAATCACCTTCACGATCTAAGGCATACAGCCGCCACATTCATGCTCAAATCGGGAATCCCGCTACCCGTAGTCCAGAAAATCTTAGGACATTCCCAGATCGCCACAACCCAGATTTATGCAAAAGTCCTGGATGAAATGATGCAGTCCGAAATGGCGAAATTAAGGTTCGAGTGACTGCATTTTGCCTGCAAAAATGCCCCAAAATGACGAGATTTGACGAGATACGAAAAAAGGGGTTTCCGGCGTAACATCCGAAAACCCCTTGATTTTCCTGGTGGGTCGTGCGGGAAT
>DYKH01000634.1 GCA_020722685.1 Caldithrix sp.
GGAGCGCGTTTGGCGCGTTGGAACCGCAGGGCGCCGACTATCGCGCCTGCGCCAACTTCGGACCGTTGTACGGGTAATGTTTACTCAACGGATTTAGCGGAATTTAACGGATACTTTTCCGTTTAGTCCGTTCAATCCGTTGAGTTTACTTTTGAGGAGGGTTCCTATGAATCATAGTGACAAGTTGACCGGCCCGTGGCGGACGATCCATGGTGCGATTTGGTTGATCGGCCTGGCGATTTTGTTCTGGCAAGGGTGGTTCTGGCCGGGGATTCTGGTTTTGATCGCGCTCAGCGGCATCCTGGAGGCGGTGATTCAAATGACCGTCCCCACCGCCGTCGCGCCGTCATACCGCGAGCATCGCCCGGAACTATTGCCACATTCCTGCCCGAAATGCAATGCCCCGATCAGCGGCGACGATGTGCGCTGGACCGGTCCACAATCGGCCGATTGTCCGTATTGCGGCGCAAATCTGCCGATGCAAGAACCGGCGTCGTAAGGGTCTGTAAAAGAATAAGTCCCGCATAAAGCGTTTAGGGACGGGGACTTCGAGCACAAAAACGGGAAGTTATATTTTTTACGAGCCTTAAGAGGATCAAGCCCGCTCCGGCTTTTGAACGATGCGGGTGTATCCTGGTTCAATAACGACGAAGGCCCCGGATAAATCAGAGCCGTGTTCTTGGACCAGGCGTAATACCGTTGAGGCTAACGATTGCCGCGCGTTGCCCGGAAAGCGCACCAGGATGACGCCGGCGGAGTCAGCGTGACTGACGAAAACGAGCCAACCGAAGTCTTTATCCTCAGTCAATACGATGCGGTTGTCGTGGTATGCCTCAGCGATGAGTTCATCATCCACCGACCGCTGCATAAATTCGGCTACAGCAATAACGTCATAGCCATTCGCGCGCACTATACGCACGACCGCGAAATCGCAGCTTTCGTCGGCGAGGAAGCGCAAAGCAGAGTCGGTCGTGCCGGTTGTAGTAAAACTGTTTCGTGGGCTAATGCGGCAGCGGCGTATGTCAACGCGGCTTGAATATCAGCGCGTGTCAAACGTGGATAAGCGTCCAGCAAATCGCTCTCGGTAGCACCCTCGCCCAGTTTGCGCAATAGCAGTTCCACGGGGATACGTGTGCCACGAATCACTGGTTTGCCAAGAGCCACATCAGGATTGATTTCGATTCGGTTGAAGATGGTCATACTTCTATCACTTTCAATGCTTAGTTCGCTTTCATGCTTTATTATAACCCTGATAGGAAGAAGGGCAATCCGCAATCATCCGTAGTCATACACCTCTGGAGTTTAGAGTTCGCGCTCAAAACCGCCAGAAAATGCCCGGAAACGAGTGGTTACGTCTCCATATATGGTGGTTAGCGACACACTGACCGCCATATATGGGCAAGCAGAAAACGAACTCTAAACTCCAGTACACTTGGATAGTGGAGAAAAAGTGATGAATGAGAATGGTAAACGTCGTCCACTGCGCGTCATCAACAGTGTCGCGCCGATTCGCATCTGTGACAACGGCGGCTGGACGGACACGTGGTTCGCCGAGCACGGGAAAATCTTCAACATCGGCGTGTACCCCTACGTGGAAGTGCAGATCGAG
>DYKH01000027.1:0-42530 GCA_020722685.1 Caldithrix sp.
TCAGTAAAATTTTCAAAAATTGTCAAAGAACGTGTTCAGATGGTTAAACTTTTACATAAATGCAAAGATTGTGTTGGCAAGGCTGGACCCCGGTAATGACAAAACTCTCGCTTCCCCCAATCATTGATTTGCGTAAAACGCTGAAAGAAGCCACTCTGCTTGCACACGGAGCGCGGCCATCTTTCCATCAAACTGATCGCAGAGCCGGATGGCGCATTGTTCGCGTTCGACGCATTAAGGCTCTCTCTATGCCTCGTAAAACTTTAGCGCTTTGGCTATGTCTATTGGCGATCGGGTAGGGACATCACGGCCCTCGAGTTTGATGCCTTTTTCGTACAAAAAGCGAAAGTTGGTGATGTCTTCTTCATCGACAAAAATAAAGGGGGCGATTTGATTCTTCCCGGGCCGGAAATGCATGCCGCCGACGTTTACTTCTTTTACCTCCACGCCCGCTTCCACAAACTGGACGATGGTCTTAGGTGCATCGACCAGCAATACCATGCGATCCTGTTCAAACTCTCGATTGATCAAAGCCTGGATCGTGTCTTTCAAAGTCAGCACCGAGGCCGTGATGTCGTTTGGTACGGCTGACATGTAAATCGTTCGCTGCCACTCAGAATTGGCCACTTCGTCGCTGCAGAGCAAAATACGCTGAGGTTTGAGTACGCTTCGCCAGCCAACGACAACCTGGCCGTGAATCAATCTATCATCTATTCTAACTTGGACCAAAGGCATGGGTTACTTTCTCCCGCTTCTTTCGGTAATCAGTTCTTAATGTGGCTTGTTATCAAACTTGCAAATACCGCGCAAGCCGTCCTTTTCCAAAGTCTCCGCCAACTCTTCCAAAGGCAGGGTTTCTCGTTTGGTCATAAAGGACAACGCCATAGCCAGGTTGACACCGGAAATGACTGCAACCTTGGGTCGGTTGCGTGCCACAGATACGGCCACATTCCAGCAGCTCCCGCCCTTGAGACTGGCCATGATGATCACTCCTTCGCGCTTCTCTTCCGGACCATTAACCACCGCCAATAATCGCTGGGTGATCTCTGCGATGGACATGTTGGTCACGGATAACGTATGCAGCCCCTCGTCCATTCCAATGATTCCACGTACGGCCTCCACAATGGCATCGCCGATGGGCCCGTGCGTTATTAAGACAGCGTGCTTCATACAAATATTTCGTCCTGTGGGTTTTGGTAATTATTTTCTTTCTGACTTTTTCAACATTTTCGCGATGAGCTGTTCATTGAAATCCTTTGCGGCAAATTCACCCTGTTCTTTAAGCTTATGATTCATCGCAATGACCTCGGCAATGACGGTGATATTTTTGCCTGGGAAGATCGGTAGTTCTACCAAGGGCACTTTGATGCCCATGATCTCCATGGTCTTTTCGTCAACGCCGATCCGCTCATAGTCACGAGCATTGTCCCACTGCTCCAGTTTGACAACGATTTCTATGACCTTTTTGCCGCGAATGGCTCTAATTCCAAACATGCGGCGAACGTCGATAATACCCAAGCCGCGAATCTCCATGTGATGGGTAAGCACATCGCTGGGGGCGCCCTCAAGCATGTTCGTGCTGACACGGGTGATGTGAACGACGTCGTCGGCAATAAGCTGATGACCACGCTCCACCAAGTCAAGCGCCAGCTCACTTTTGCCAATGGAGCTTTCACCGGTGATGAGCATGCCCACGCCATAGACGTCAACCAGCGAGCCATGCATGATGATATGCGGCGCAAAAATGGCGTCAAGGTACTCTCCGAGATGATAGGAAACGGCTGTTGTGCTAAGAGGGGTGGAAAACAACGTAATCCCGTTTTGATTCGCTATTTTCACCAAATCCTCAGGAGGCAGGTTGTCGTTGGTGATTATAATGCACGGCAAATCGAATCCCAATACCGTGGAAATGGCTTTCGCCCGTGCTTCGCCCTGAAGAGTATTGAGATAGCCAATCTCGGTGTTCCCCATGATTTGTACGCGCCAATAGGTGAAAACTTCCACGAAGCCGCTGAGCGCCAAACCGGGACGATGCAATTCTTTTTCCCGAATCTTGCGACCGAAACTCGCCTTGCTGTTGATAATCCGCAGCGAAATGCGCTTGTGGTTGTGCTCGAAAAGATCTCCCACCGTAATAAAGGAGAGGGTGTTCTGATCTCCCATCGGCCCTCCTCGACAAAAGTTATCCTGCGATAGTGTTAAGAATGGCTGTGAATTCTATCAGAATGCCAAGCCAAATCATTTGAGCGTAAAAAACGGACCGCATCGGCTATCATGAGCAGCATCCCGGAGCTCTGAGGACATTTGCAAAGGACAGATCAAAAAACTTATGGGGCCGCTGCGGGCCCCACAAGTCTCTGTCGTTCCGTATGTCAATCGATCAACCAATCTTCAGGATTAGGAATGCTCCTCAAAATTGGCCGCTATCTTCTCATTCTCAAAATGTCTGAGCTTATCTTTATATCGTTTAAGTTGTCTTTCTAACTTGTCCACCGCGAGGTCAATCGATTTGTACATGTCTTCGCTTTTCTCCACCACAGCTAATCGGGTGCCATACACTTTACAGATCAACTCGGCGACCTGCTGCTGCTTAATGTAATCCAAAATGATCTCGATGTCAAGAATGCCATCGTAGTACTTTTTGAGCTTGCTTACCGCTGCTTCAGCATGCTCTTTCAGACGACCGGATGGCTTAAAATGTCTCGCAGTGAAGGTAATCCTCATATCATCCTCCTTAGGCAATAAAGAGAGCACTTCCACGGTTTAGTGACTTGCATGATGCAAAGTTTCCTATTCCTTCTGCTTCACCTCCCTTCAAATGAATCAACCCATCACTCAAGCTGGAGAATGCACTATTCGGTTCAGGCAATCATTGTTTTTCTGCTCTTGGATGCGCTTGCTTGTAAACCTGTTTTAAATGTTCGGCGGAAACATGGGTATAAATTTGGGTGGTAGAAAGGCTGGCATGGCCTAATAACTCCTTGACCGACATAAGATCAGCACCTTCGTCCAAAAGGTGAGTAGCAAAGGTATGTCGCAGGGCATGCGGATGGGCCTTTTCAATGTCTGCCACCCGACGGATGTACGACCTCACGATCTGAGCAATCTGGTGCCGGTTTAAAGGCGTTCTGTCTACTTTAACAAAGATATACTTTCCGTATTCCGACCTTTCCGCGTCGGTACCTTCGCAGAGTTTGCGATATGCCTGCAAGTCCCGGCGAACCACCTCACCCATGGGCACGACGCGTTCTTTTTTTCGCTTGCCGATCACCCGAATCGTGCCTTCCTTCATGTCGATGTCGCTGGTCTTCAATCCTGCCAACTCTGTAACTCTTACGCCGGTGGCATAAAACAGTTCCAGAATGACCAGATCGCGCAATCCGTCCTTCGTCTGCACGTCCGGCAAGGACAAGACCGCCTTCATTTCTGTTTGTGAGAGGTAATCCGGCAAGCGACGATCCAATTTGGGGGAAGCAATGGCTAAAGTGGGATTGACATCAAGGGCATCTTCTCGAACCAAATATTTGGCGAAAGTCCGCAGCACGGAAAGCTTACGCGCAATGCTGCGGGGAGAGATTCCCCTGCGCAAAAGTGTGGAAAGGAATCCGCGAACTGCAGAGCGAGTAAAAAGTGTCAGGTCCGGCTGGTCTACCTTGTACCTGTCGGAAAGGTACTGCTGAAATTGGCTGAGATCGTTTTCCGCAGCCAGCTTGGTATTCGTGGCGCTATGGCGTTCCGCATTCAAATAACGCATGAACGCTTTCAACCAGGTAGATAGCAATTTGTCGTCTGTGCAGATCATATTCGAAAATGCTAAGCCAAACCGGCCTGCGAATGCTCTTCGTTCAGAAGAAGCAAATCAAGATTGAATCTCTTCTTGCATTGAGGGCAGCGATAGAAATCTCCCCGTGCCCGCGTCGAATGCGTTACCAGATAGAGGTTTCCACAAGAGGGACAAACAATATTCGCCGGCAACTGCCAAGAAGAAAAAGTACACTCCGGATAAAGACTGCATCCGTAAAATCGTCGTCCTTTGGCAGTCAGGCGCTCAACCACGTTACCTTGGCATCCTTCAGCCGGGCATTTTACCTCGAGCGGCACGGACTCTGAATGATCGCAGATAGGATAGCCGGAGCAAGCCAAGAATTTGCCATTTTTGCCCATTCTGACCACCATTTCCCGTCCGCACTTTTTGCACTTGCCATAATCACGGTCGGCGTCCGCTCCGATCGCTTTCGTAAAGCTGCACCTCGATGGATATAACGCGCACGCAAAATATTGGCCATTTCGCCCCCACTTGGCAACCAAATTGGCACCGCAGAGCGGACAGATTTGTTGTGCAAGAGCAGTCGATGTCGGCAATAATCCGCTTTGTCGGGCTTTGGCGTGTTCCACAGCGCGGCTGAGAGGTTTGTACAAATTGTTTAGAACGGTTTGGTATGTTTTGCCGCCGCGCTCGATCTGAGCAAAATCCTCATCCAGCCGGGCGGCAAAACCGAAGCTAAAGATATCAGGAAAGAATTCTACCAGAAGATTACCAGCACTGCGCCCGGTTTGCGTAGCAATCAGATGGACTCCCTGCCTTTCCAGCAAACCTGCTGAGAACAGATCGCTGACCACGGACCCCTGCAAAGATAGACGACCCAGTCCCTGGTTCTCCAGCTCCGCTAACAAGGTCGCTTCGCTGAACAGTTTCGGCGCACGGGTGAAAGACTTTACCGGAATACATTCGCAAATCTTCAACAAATCGTTAGCGTGGAGCTCCGTAGGGATTTTAGTCGTCTCCGACTCCTGATCTTCACCGTCAGCGCCGTCATACACCTGCCAATGTCCGCGAAATAGAATATCCTTTCCGAGTGCTCGAAAAAGATATCGATTATCCTCACCGGCAACGCAATCAACGACTGTCTGCTCCGATACTGGGCTCGTCATCTGCGAAGCAACGAAACGACTCCAAATGAGCGAATACAACTTGAGTTGATCATCGGTCAGAAACCGCTTTACCTTCTTGGGAGTTCGTTTGACTTCAGTGGGCCGGATGGCCTCGTCCCGCTTGGAAGAGCCTCTTGTGCGGCCGTCGTGCGCGTCATTTGCCCGCAGATAATCCTTGCCATAGTCCAGCAAGATCAACTCCCTCGCATCCAAAGCCGCCTTTTCCGAGATCTCAGTCGTGTCGGTATTGAAATAAGAAATCAACCCTGTGGACATAGCCGGGCCCAACTCAACGGCTTCGTAGAGCTGCTTGGCGATGATCATAGTGCGCTGGGCGGAAAAGCCAAACCGGCGCGCTGCTTCTTGTTGCAGCTTGACGGTGGTAAATGCAGAGACCGCCGGATGCATGACTCGCCTTTTTTCGACTTGCCGGACCTTTAGGCTCAGCTCTTTTAGATCGGAGATCATTGCTTTTGCATGATGCTGGCTGGGAATCTCCGGCGGCTGACCTTTCAGCAGGATCAGCTTGGCCAGAAAAGGACGCGATGGGCCCTTCTGCACCCTGATCTGCAAACTCCAATACTCTCTGGGCACGAATCCGGCAACTTCTAGCTCTCGCTCCCGGACAAGGCGAAGAGCCAAGCCGGAAGCATAGCTCAATTTCACAGGCCTGCCGACAGCCTGCGATACCAACGGACCAATTCGCCTGTCGATTAGATGATCGAAGACGCATCTTGCCTGGTGAGCGTGAACAAAGTTTTCATTGATGCGGTAGGGTTTTTTGATGGCTTGGAAAAGAGTAGATTCGGTGATTTCGCGGAGCCGCAAGCGCTTTATGTTTCCATTGGCGACGGCCATTTTTTCCGCCAAATCTTGGGCAAGGCTTTCACCCGGAAGATCTGGAGCCGTGGCAATATAGATCCTGTTTGCGTCGGCAACAGCTTCTACCAAGCGCCGCAGAGTATCCTCTTGCACGTAGGACATCGTTGGCGTCACCTTAAAGTCCTGTCCCTCATCAGGAATGAGCCCTTGCTTAGGTAGCCGGCTTAGCGGCCCCAAGATTGCCAACACTTGATAGTTACCGCCCAAGTATTTGCTGAGGATGTTTTTCTTGCTAATGGAATCAACGATGACAACCGTTTTTTTCATAGACTCGTGAGCCGTGCCAAACCTCCAGACGGTCTAACAAGTTAGTGAGGCAAGCGATTTGAAGTAAATTGAAAATAGCCACCCGAGGCGCTTTGGTCAAAATCCAAGACCACGATCGCAATCAAATCTTGCATATCCTCCACGTCAAGCTGCGGCATTTGCAATTTTACCGCCCGCTCGATGATGGACTCGACTTCGTTGTCGCCCAGAAGCTCAAGCTCGCGCAAGTGAAAAAGATAGCTGAAAGCTTTAGGGGATATGGCGCTTCTTTCTTCCTCGTTGAGATGCCGCCAAATCGGTCGAGGCACTCCCGCGGCCTTGCTGGCAAAAATCCTATCGATGTTCTCGCCGTGATGCATCAGCCAGGTCATGGCAGACGATATTTCCGTTTCGGAAAATCCCCGCTCGGATAGCATATCCATCACAAACTGCAAATCAACTTCATCAAAGGAATTTTCTTTAATCTCTTTCATCACGACTGTTAGAATTTCTAATAGGCGTCTATTCATCACATTCAGCTCCCACAAAACCCAAGATGAGAATTCCGTCTGCACAAAACTGAGATTGTCAATGTTACTGATCTCCGCACTTTTGTTAGTGGTCGGAATATACCAAAATAAATCTGAAATGCAAGGGATTTTGAGGCAACGGGATTGACTATCTAAAATTGATATTGATACCCCGAGGGTAAGGATCGGAGGTGGTGTTTCCGCATCCCGGGTGAGAGTCGCTTTTCATTGAAATTGGGAATGCCGGGATATTCATACCACAGATGTTTGTAGTACAAGACGTTCTTACGCATGTAAGCATTCATCACCCTGAAATATGGTGAGATTCTCCACGAGGCACAATAAAAGCTTTTGGATATGCCGAGATCCAATCGGTGATAGTATGGATGGCGCACCACACCGCGCGTGCCCTTGGTCTCAACGGTGTGCCAGAAAAATAGAGCGGCGGCAAGGTGTCCAGATTAAGACCAGCGTCCAGGATAACTGCGCGAAGGAGGCCCGGATCATAGGGTTGACCGGTATAGAATTCCCAGTTTGAATTAAGGAACCAATTTCGGCCCAAATGCAAATCGGCCACGACCTGCGCCCGATGCCGCTGGTCATAGTTGCTTGGGTAACGATAACCATTCAAATTACGCATCGATTTAGATAGCGCATAAGAGAGATAACCTTGCAACCGCATCAAGTCATAATCCACCTTCACCTCCGATCCTTGCGCATGCCCAAATTCTAAAGTGAAAACGGCCTGCTCGTTGTAGCGAGTCAAGAGACTTCTAAAATTCTTCCTATTCAACGCGCACGACAATCTTAGAAAGGCACGATAGGAATAGTCAACGGAGAATATGTGATGATCCGCTCTTTCCATCCGTCCCAGCATCGCTGAAGGAAAGTGCCAATCAACGGGCCTAATGAGGCCGCTTTCTCTGGCGGTGCCGATGCTTTGGCTGAACCGGCCCATGGCCAGGTTGGCTTTCGCTTATCCGTAACGTCATATCGGATATTCGCACGAGGATTAGCATGCCACCTGTTGAGGACATCCATTCGACCGAGTCGCAAGCCAATGCTGCCCATTAGCGAAGGCAGGGGATGCCAAACAGCTTCGGCGAAACAGGCTTGCTCCCTGGTCCGCCATTGAAATTGGTAATCGGAAGGCGGGCGATCTCTAAAAAATATGAGAGAAATCGTTCACAATCACAAACAGCATCAAGGCGAGAAGCAGGGCCATCCCCACTTGCTGCACTACCAACTTGACTTTGACGGACAGCGGGCGGCGAATGACGCCTTCGATGGCTAAAAAGACCAGATGGCCGCCATCCAAAACAGGAATGGGCAGGATGTTCAGCAGGCCAAGATTGAGGCTCAGAAAGGCGGCGAACATGAACAGGTTGCCGACGCCGGATTTGGCGGAATCGCCCGCCATCTGCGCAATGCGCAAAGGTCCGGCCAAGCCTTCGCGGACCGAGACTTTGCCGCTGAAAAGGAGCGCAAAGGATCGTCCCACCATCTTGGTCAAATTCCAGCCGGAGGTAAAGCCCAATCCGATGGCCTTGAAGATGCCCGGCTTGACCATTTCGGTTTTCGGTTCGATGCCGATGAGGCCGATGTTCTGCACCTTGTCCAGCGTGGGCGTCACGGTTGCGGAAAAGTTTTGTCCCGCTCTTTGCCACTCAATCGGCACGGTGCGCTCCGGCGCTGCATGCACGATGGCGACCAAATCGTCCCAAGTCTTAACGGGCTTGGAGTCGACGCTCAGAATCACGTCACCCTCCTGAATTCCGATAGCCTTGGCCGGCATGTTTTCTAATACGCGGCCAACCACCGGGCCCACCGGCTCTGCCACGCCCACCATAAAAGCGCTGGCGGCAAAAATGGCAATGGCCAACAGCACGTTAAACGCCGGACCGGCGGTGATGACCAAAACACGCATCCACACAGGCTTGGACATGAATTCCCACGGCTCGCCTTTGATGCTGTTCTTGTCCATGCTTTCGTCGATCATGCCGGACATCTTGACATAGCCGCCAAATGGAACCGCGGAAATACAATAGTCGGTGTCACCGATTTTCTTGCCGAACAGCCGCGGCGGAAAGCCCAAGGAAAAACGTTCCACCCGAATACCTACCAGTTTGGCGAATAAGAAATGTCCCAGCTCATGCACAAAGATCAGTAATCCGAGAACAAAGACAAAAGGGATGAGATAAGAAAGAAAGCTGCTAATTGCCAATGCCATAAAAATTTCCTTTTCGTAAGAATCTGGTCGTAGAGATGCTCGGCTGTGCCTCTCTACCTGAGATAATATTGATTCTGTTTCACTGCTTAAAGAACAACCGCATAAACCGACAGAAAAATACAAAAATTCCAAAAGACAACCGTGCAGTCAAAGCCACGTTCTTAGAGGCGCGCTGCCGTGTGAATTATCTCCTGATGAATTCACGCGCCCAGCGATCGGCTTCCAGCAAATCATCTACAGTCGGTTGAAACACCGGCGAATGCTTATTCAATGCGTCTTGAATAAGCTGCGCAATCCGGGTAAAGCGGATGCGTCGATCAAGGAACAGGTTCACTGCCTCTTCATTCGCGGCATTCATAACCGCCGGAGCCGTGCCGCCAGTTTCGATTGCTTTGTACGCCAATGCCAAGGCAGGAAATTTTTCCCAATTCGGTTCTTCGAAGGTAAGATCTTTGACCACCGCAAAATCCATGCGTGGAAATCCGGAAACCTTACGCTCGGGAAATGTCAATGCCAACTGAATGGGAAGGCGCATGTCGGGTGCGCCCAACTGCGCTTTGGTGGAGCCGTCGCAAAATGTCACCATCGAGTGAATGATAGACTGCGGATGAATGACGACGCGAACCTTGTCCGCCGGTACTCCGAACAGCCAATGGGCTTCGATGACCTCCAGCCCTTTGTTCATCATGGTGGCCGAGTCGATGGTGATCTTTTTGCCCATGTTCCAATTGGGGTGACGCAACGCCTGTTCAACGGTGACCTGGTGCATTTGTTCCCTGGGCAGGGTTCTGAAAGGCCCGCCGGAAGCCGTCAGAATGATCTGCTCGATATTGCGGATGTCCTCACCCATCAAGCATTGAAAGATCGCGCTGTGCTCGCTGTCGATCGGCAAGATGGTCACGTTATGCCGGCGGGCTGCGTCTATGATCAGCTCGCCGCCAACGACCAAGGTTTCCTTGTTTGCCAAAGCAATGTTCTTGCCGCGCTCGATGGCTTGCAGGGTTGGCACGAATCCGGCGGCGCCTACTACCGCATTCACCAGCAAATCGTACTCGGCTTCCCCGGCTAATAAGGTGAGGGCGTTCGAGCCTGACAGGACACGAATTCCCAAAGCACGGCATCGCTCCCTTTCCGCTTCACCAGGTACCGTACCGGAGACCGCGATCATTTGCGGTCGGTATTTTTCCGCTTGCCGCAGAAGCAGCTCCATGTTCCCATGCGCTGAAAGCGCTGTCACGGCAAAATCTTTGGGGAATTGGTCGATGACGTGCAGGCAGTTCACCCCAATGGAGCCGGTGGCGCCCAGAATCGCTATCCGCTTCATGGTCTCCTTGACCGGTCTGTTTTATCCCTTAGCTCATCAGCCAGCACCAACTCTTGCTCTGTGAGCTCATTTTCGATCCAAGAAATCCCCAATTCTTGGGCAAATCCATCTCGCATGGCTTTGGAAATTTGCGCGTATGTTACCGGTTGCTCGCTTAGCTCGTTCAGGGTGATGGTGTGGTCCTGCAAGTATCGCCGGATGGCTTGGCGCCTTTTCTCATCCCCTTGAGACAAATACTTGGCAATGTCGAGGTGGCGTTGGCCGATCAAGATGGAGCCGTGCTGGAGAACTGACCTTTCAAATCGCCGTTGGGCGCTGCCGACTATCTTTTTTCCTTGATAGCCGATTTCATGTTGGATGGACGTCGCATAGCAGAGCGTGGACAACTCGCCGCGCACAAAATCCTTAGGTGTTGCCGAAGCCCGGTCAAAAGAAGCGTCGATGCCCAATAACCGCAGGGAGGCCAACAGCGCCCGGCTAATGACATCGTAAACCGGTAGAATATCCTTTTGATAATGTCTGCTGCTGGCAGGGAGAATCACCGCATACGTCAATTCCTCGGCATGCAGAATAGCCCGGCCCCCCGTCGGTCTGAATACCACATCGACACCGTCCTTTTCGCAGAGCTTGAGATCAATATCACTCATAGACTGGTGAAAGCCCAAGGAAATGGCCGGCGGCATCCAGCCATAGACTCGAAGCGTTGGAGAGACAGTTCCCGAAGCAACAGCCAAAGCGATGGCCTCGTCGATGGCCATGTTGCTGCGCCCGTCCAAAAAACCAGAGTCGATGAAGCGCCAAACTTCACCGGATTGTTGAGACAAAGCCATGGCCCTCACGCCTTAAATGATGCCGCGTTCAGCTTTTTGAATGAACTCGACGACCTTGAGCACCTCCGGGATCGGCTCGATCTCTTGCTTGATGCGATCCAGAGCATGGGTCAGATTGAGGTTGGAGCGATAAATAAGCCGGTAGGCGCGCTTGAGCGTGGCGAGAACTTGCGGGCTGAAACCTCGCCGACGCAGGCCGATGGAGTTGAGACCGGCAAAACGCATAGGCTCGCCGGAGGCGGTGATATAAGGCGGCACATCCTGCACAACGCGGTAGCCGCCGCCCACCATGCAATGCTGTCCCACGCGGCAAAATTGATGCACCGGGGTCATCCCGCCGATGATGGCATAGTCCTCGATTTCCACGTGGCCGCCCAATTGCACGCCATTGGCCAAAATAACGTTGTCGCCGACGATGCAGTCGTGGGCCACGTGCGCATAAGCCATCAGTAAGCAGTTGCTGCCGATGACGCTCTTTCCGCGTGCGGAAGTGCCGCGGTTCAACGTACAGAATTCCCGCACTGTGCTATTATCGCCGATCTCAAACAAGGTTTTTTCGCCGGAGAATTTGAGGTCTTGCGGCAGGGTGGCGACCACGGCGCCGTTATGAATGCGGCAACTCTTGCCGATGCGGGCGCCGTTGGCGATCAGCGTGTGCGGGCCAATTTGCGTTCCATCACCAATCACGACATCGGGTTCAACAATTGCAAATGCTCCGATGGTCACGTTTTCCCCAATTTGAGCTTCTTTCGCCACCAAGGCGGTGGGATGAATATCGGTCAAACTTTTCGTCCTTTTTGAAATGTGGTTCGCTGATCTCCCGCGGGAAAAATAGAGCTCTCCCCTATCGGCTCGCGCTTCAGCCGCCGCCGACTCTGGCAAGACTTGTCACGCTAACCAGAGCGATTGTTGGCAAGACTCGCCAGGCATACCCGCGCCAAAGACGGTCGGCCGCAAGCGCTGGTGGGCGGCGGCCCGTTCTTGGATGAAAAAGTACACCACTGAATTCGGCAGTCTAAACAAACTGCCCTGTCTCTGTATAAATGGACTGCATATCTGAAGTTGTTCCTCAATGGTCAATTCGTGCTGCATGTCTTCAGAATACCGAACGGAAACACCAGCACTCAATGCAGCCGCCACGATTGTACTATCCCAGAAAGACAGCGTATACCGCTAACGTCGTTGAGATGCCGCCAGCAAGACCGACTTGGTCAACTCGATAACTCGGTACTTCTCGTAGAACGACTCGACAAGTCGGCTGACCCGCTCTTCGGTAAAGTTCGCGCGCCGCAGCAAATTGACGCACACTTCGTTGATTACTTGGGTACTGACTACAAGGTCACTCTCTTAAATCAGCGTGCGTGCAGTTGCAGACTTGGTTGCCTCATCCGTTTCGATGAAGGCATAGAGCCAGATGTTCGCATCAATGAAGCAAGTTGTGGCTTGACTATCTGGCATAGATTTCTTCTCGGCTCAAGGGGCGGAAACCTTCCAGTCGCACGGGATGAGCAAGCAGTTGGTCAATGAAATTCACTGTGGTTTTGGAGACTTGTTCAACCAGCACGATCACGCGCACGCGATTCGTGAGATTCCTGAGGTATGCATGAGGGATCTCGATGATACCGTTCTTGATTGTAGTTTGGAACTCTATCGCATACATACTTCACCTCTTCTTCCCAAGGCTCTGGATCAATAGCCGCCTAACAAATACATAGATTCGCAAGCTTAAAACTCCAGTGCCTTAAAAAGCTCACCCACAGATAGCTTAAATCCTGGTACAATATCTTCGCCGTCCAAGAAATCCGTTTTAGTCAAGATTGCATCCGGTACGGGGGAATGATAAACGTGAACAATTTCTTTGTCAGGGTTGACTACCCAACAAAGTCGGGTGCCGTTGCCAAAGTACGTGAGGAGCTTATTATGCAAAGCCAATAGGTCATCGTGAGGAGTCAGCACATCGGCAACGAGATCAGGCGCTCCTTTGAAAAACTCATCCGGTATGCCACCCATCGCTTTTATTCTGGCAATGCTGCTGAAAGAAGCATCGGGGCAAAGGACGTCTCCGTTGCTCATTCTAAATCCTGTGCTGGAAGCCACCACGATGCCCGATCTACTCTTCTCCGCGGCAGGTTCCAGTTCCACCATTAGCTTGAAGCAAATGCGACCATGGCGGAATTTCTTTTCGCTCCCTACGATCTCTCCATCTATCAATTCATATTTGAAGCCATCGTCTGGAAGAGCCATCAACTCTTCATCCGTCCAAATCTTTTTTTCAGCGATAGCTTCCATAAAACAGCTCCGACAACAATAGGACCCTCGTGGCCGTCACCTATCGACGATAGCTGCCATGAGCTCGGCCTCGCAGGCCAGCTCGCCGTCCACAAATGCGCGTCCCTGCATCTTGCACATGGAGCGGCGAAAAGCCAACATGTCCACTTCAAAGCGCACGGTATCGCCTGGGGTGACGGTCTTGCGCCAACGAACGTTGTCCAATCCAGTGAAGAACACCAACTTTTTGCTGGGCTCCGATTCGGTGTTGAGCAACAAAATGCCGCCCACCTGCGCCATGGCTTCGATGATCAGCACGCCCGGCATGACGGGTTGGCCGGGAAAATGCCCTTGGAAAAATGGCTCGTTCATGCTGACGTTTTTGATGCCGACGACGTGCTCCTGAGGAACGAGATCCAAAATCCGATCTACTAAAAGGAACGGGTAGCGATGCGGAAGTATTTTGGCAATGGCCTCGGCATCCAGAAAAAAGCCTTTATCCGGTCGTACTTGATACTTGGATTTGATCAGCTTTTTCTTGTACTCTTTGCGGATGAGCTTGACCAGTTCGACATTGGCAGCATGACCAGAGCGGGCCGCCATCACATGTGCCTTGAGCGGAACGCCCAATAGAGCCAGGTCGCCGATCAGATCCAAGGCTTTGTGGCGGGCCGGCTCGTTGGGATAGCGCAGCTCCTTGCCATTGAGAATACCGTTTGTAGACAGCGTGACTTTTTCATCAATGCCAAAGAGCTTGCGCAACTCACTCAATTCCGAGTCGTCCATTTCCCGATCGATGATGACAACGGCATTGTCCAAAGCCCCGCCGCGGATCAAGCCGGCTTTGCGCAATTCTTCGACTTCATGGAGAAAGCAGAAGGTCCTCGCAGCAGCGAACTCGGTGGCAAATTCTTCCCGCAAGGAATACATGGAAGTATACTGGGTGCCTAACGAGGGATTCTTGTAATCGATCATAAAGGTAATACGGAATTCATCGGAAGGGAACACAACGATGTCGATACCACGGGAAGCATCGTGGTAAGTGATCGTCTTGTCAATGATGAGATAGTCGCGCGGCGAATCTTGTTCGGCGTATCCGGCTTTTAATAGAATCTCCACAAACGGAAGGGCGGAGCCGTCGCCAACCGGCGGCTCGTTCCCATCGACTTCACAAATGAGGTTGTCTATCTCCAAGCCGCTGATGGCAGCCAGCACGTGCTCCACAGTGTGAACCTTCACCTCGCCGATGCCGATGGTGGTGCCGCGGGAAATGTCGATGACATGGTCGATGTCTGCGTGAATTTCCGGACTGTCGGGAATGTCCACTCGCTTAAACAAAACGCCTGTATTGGCAGGCGCGGGTTTAAAGGTTATCTTGGTCTTGTTTCCAGTATGTAAACCAACTCCAGAATAGGAAACTTCGTGACTGATGGTTTGTTGGTTTTTGAGCATTCAACCTCCTAAATCAAAAAAAGCCGCGGCGCAGGGGTCGGGTCAACTTTTTTCCGCCAGTTTTTTGCGCAGCTCGGCAACTTCGGCATCCAGTCGACGAAAGCTTTTGAGTAGCTCCGGTAATTTGGCCAGGCTGGCTTCTTCCCGCTTTGCTTTCATGTGCTCCCGAGCCGGGTACCCGGAATAAAACGTGTGGTCAGGGATGGACTTGGTAACGCCCGCCTGAGCGCCCACAGCAGAATGATCGCCGATGCGGATGTGTCCGACCAGACCGGCTTGCCCACCCAATTTCACGTACTTGCCGAGCTTGGTGCTGCCGGAAATCCCGGATTGTGCCGCAATGGCCGTGTGCTCGCCGATTTCCACGTTGTGGGCGATCTGAACTAAATTGTCCACTTTTGTTCCCCGCCGGATGACGGTTTGCCCCATGGTCGCGCGATCGATGGTGGTATTAGCACCGATTTCAACGTCATCCTCGATGACGACTATTCCCAATTGCGGGATCTTGTGATACTTTCCATCTTGGAAGGCAAAGCCAAAACCGTCCGATCCGATCACGGCTCCCATCTGGATGATAACGTTATTGCCGATGCGGCAGCCCTCACGGACGCTGACGTTGGCATAGAGGAGCGAATGGGCGCCGATGCTCACTTGGTCGTCCACGACGACACCCGGATGCAAAATGGCGCCGTCGCCTATGGAGCAATTCCGGCCAATAACAACATAGGCACCGATGGCGACATCCTTGCCTAATTTGGTGCCTTCACCGATAATGGCGGTTGGGTGGATTCCTTTGAGAGTCGATTCGACCGGAGCCTGAAATCGCTGGATGAGGCCCAAGAACGCAAAATAGGGGTCGGCAACCCGCACAACAGTGCGGTTCGCAGCCGGAAAATCGCTTCCGACCAAAACCGCGCCCGCACGGGTTGTGTCGATGAATTTGGCGTATTTGGGATTAGCAATGAAAGTCAGTTGGTGAGGTTGGGCTTCCTCGATTTTTGCCAAGCCGGTTATTTCGATGGAATCATCGCCCTCAACCTGGCCACCAATCCATTCTGCAATCTCTTTCAGGCGAAAAGGCATGCATTCGCTTTCGCATCAATTCTTGGACAAGCGGTCACTTAGTTGGTGCCGGTCTTGGCGGTAGTTTTGCTTTGCAGTCCCTTCTCCAGCTCTTCCAAAACTTGGTCGGTCAAATCCGGCTGCTTGGGGCTGGCGTAGACGATGTTGGCGGCCACAGAATCAAAGATATAGTCAAAACCTTGCTCTTCGCCAATTTTCTTTATTGCAGCATTGATTTTATCAATGATCGGCTGCATGATTTCTTCTTGCTTTTTGTAGAGCTCGCCACCTTGTCCGAACTTCTCCGCCTGAAACTTTTGAATTTCCGTGTAAAGCGACTGCAACTCCTGCTGCTTCTCTTTCATGCGCTCTTCGCTCAATAACAGCTTTTGGGATTCCAATTGCTCGCCCAGATCCTGAAACTGCTTCTGCTTGGCGCGTGCTTCCGCCTCCCAATCTTGGCTAATCTTATCCAGTCGCTCTTGCGCATCCTGAGCTTCCTTGTAGGTCGCCATCACCTTCTGCGAATTGATATATCCCAACTTTTGGGCATGGGCGTTCATGGAAGAGAAACACACAAACAGTGCAATGAGCCACAAAGCTGCTAACCATAATTTTGCTTTCACGATTGCCTCCTGTTAAGGGATGGTTGAGTATCAAAGTTCAGATTATTTTTCACGCTCTTGCTTGCAAGAGCCTTAAGGATCACCTTTTGCGACAAAGACCGTTAGCTTATTCTGCTATAAGGCCTCCCGTCCCCCTTGCGTTATGTCACCGCGAAATTGACGGTGCTTTCCACTCAAAGTTGCCCTAGTCGCAATTAGCTAAAAGCTCCTGCCGAAGACAAAGTGCATCTTCCACTTTGGATCCGGATTGCCATAGGCATCTTTACGATCGAAGCCATAGCCATAGTCGAAGCCGATGATGCCGATCATCGGCATAAAAACCCGTGCGCCGACGCCGAGGGAGCGTCGCATAGTAAAGGGATCGGCGTGCTTGAAATCCGGCCAGATGTTGCCCGCTTCGGCAAACAGCAATCCGAAGATGGTCGGATTGGGCGCAATGGGGATGCGCAATTCAGCGGTGTACTTGAGCATGGCCTTCCCACCCGGTTCCACCACTTGGTAGCCCGCCAAGGGGTCTTCATAGCCGCGCAAAGGAATGGAGCGAGAAAGGCCGTCGCCTCCCATGAAAAAGTACTCCAAGTAGGGAATCTGAGCATTATTGGAAATTCCCTCCATATAGCCGGCCTGAAAGCTCGAGTACAGCACCAGCTTCCATATCGAAGGCATGAACCAATCCATGCGCAGAATGTGCTTGTGATAATCGACGTTGCCGCCGAGGAAGGTTCCGGCAAGCTCGGTGGTCAAAGAAAACTCCGATCCGGCGGTGGGGAATTCCGGGCGATCCAGACTGTTGCGGGAGAAGATTTGCGTGATGCTGCTGCTCAACAGCGGCCACTTTTCCGTTGCAATGCCATTGGGATTGAGGGCAATGATATAATCGTTAAAGTCGGACAAGCTGGTTTCATCGAGCCGATAAATCCAATCGCCGCGGAAAAAGTTATCCGGCCAGGTGAAGCGTCGCCCAAGGCGCAAGGACGCACCGCGACTCACCTGCTTATAGCCGATGTAGGTCGCATCGCGTTTGGTGTCGTAGAGACTGAATCCGGCCAAAGTCGGAGTATCCAGCAGCCAAGGTTCGGTGAAGCTAACGTTGAAGGATCGGTAGTAGCGACCAAAATCCCAATTGAACCCCATGGATTGGCCATTTCCGAACAGATTGGCCATGGCCACACCGACGCTGCCGATCATCTTGTCGCGCTCGCTCCAGCCGGCAGACATATTGGCAGTGTCGGTGGACTTTTCTTCTACCTTGAATTCGAGGTCAACCTTTTCCTCATCAATGGGATTAACCTTTGGCTCCACGTTGGCGAAATAATTCAGCATCCATACGTCGCGTTGGCTACGTTCGAGCAAAGAGCGGTTAAAAGTATCCCCTGGATACACCCGCAATTCCCGGCGGATGACCTTTTCTTTGGTCTTGGTATTGCCGACAATGTTGATCTCATTGATGCGGGCTTGCTTGCCTTCGGACACAATGAAATGTATGTCGAGCTCATTGTTGGCGTCCATGCTTTCCTGCGGAGTAGCGGTTGCGTAGATGTAACCGCGGTCATAGTACATGCTGCCGACGCGCTTGAAAATCGCTTCATCCAGCTTTTTCTTGCTGTAAATCTGACCTTTTTCAAAACCCAGATTAGCGGTCAGTTCCTCAGTAGTAAAAAGCTGGTTGCCTTCCCAGCTTATGTCGCCGAACTTGTATTGCGTACCTTCATTCACCCAGATGTCGATGAACATATCGTCTTTTTCCGGGCTGTAATAGATGGAGTCTTTCACGACTTCCGCGTCGCGGTAGCCTTCGTTGTGGTAAAACTCGGCTACCTTGAGCAAATCTTCTTCATATTCTTTCTTGTCAAAATCGGCGCCGCGCCACCAACGGTCTTCTTTGGTTTTTTTCATCTGCTTGCGCAGCTTGCCATCTTCAAAAGCGGTATTGTTGAAGAAATTGATTTTCTTGATTTGTACCTTGGAACCTTCGTCAAAGTCGATACGAACCACAACCCGATTGGAATCCACTTTGCCCGGAACCTGGCTGAACTTGATTTTGGCCAGCAGATAGCCTTTTTCCTTGTATTTGTCCAGCAACTTCGCCTTGGCTCGAGTGAGCAGCGTCGGACTGACAACTTGACCGGCATAAAAATTTATGATCTCGTCGATTTCGTCTTGTTTCAGCTTCTTGTTCCCCTGAATTTCTACTTTCTCCAACCTTGGATTTTCTTTGACCTTGATGGTCAGATAAACCCCATCAGCAACTTCACGGTCGACGATGATTTGGATGTCCGAAAACAAATCCAATCGCCAAAGCTGGCGAATCGCATCCTGAACGCCGTCACCGGTTATTTCCGTTCCGGGATTCAGGCCGGAGCTCAGGCGGATCATATTCGCGTCAGTAGATTTATTGCCCTCGACCGAGACTCCCAGCACTTTGACGGTACGCTTCTGGGCAGCGGCTTCCGGCAATACACCCGCAAAGATGAAAATAAATATGGTCAACGTTGATAATGAACGAAGCATTCTTTCACACCTGCTTTCGATTTTCAAGGCGCCAAATGTAACAATTTTTGGCCTTTTTGTAAAGAAAAAATGTGCCCCACGGGTAATAGCTCACTTACAGGGCGCAAGTGAGGCAATCTCGTTCCCAAACTGAGTGAGGTTTTGCCCCCCGCTGCTTTCAGACAACTAGGCCATCGCGGCGCCTAAGCAGCATCCTCGCTGTCTCCACCCTATTAGGCGTCGAACTATACCAGTTTCGCTCGTTGTGAAAAGAAGATTCATCATGGCGGCAAAGGGGCTTTTCATTTCGTCGAACCTAAACTGATAAATCTGACCGGGTGATTTCCCACCTTGCCGCTTCCGGCGGAGCTAAAAAGGAAACCAATGGCGCAAGACGACTCTTTTGTCGTCCCTGTTGTACAACATCAAACTATCATAGTCATACTCAAGTTCCAGAAGAATTTGTGGATTGATGCGGTATTCCAACCCCAGGACATGGTGCAGCCCTACACCCTTTTGCTTGTAGCGGTAGTAAATGCCGGCTTCGACCTGAGCGGTGTATTGGAGAAAAAACCGATCGGCCAGGTACTTTCCCAAAATGAGCCGGGTGCTTCGCAGCAATGCCAGCCGACTGGAAAGCTCGTAGTTATTGCTCATGTTCAAAGCAAGCAGATTTCTGGTGAACCGGGAGCTAAAGCGGACATAGTCCAAACCGAACAGTTGTTCCAGCTTGCGCTCCATCGGGCGGTACAAAGGCCGGAAGATAAGGTTCTCCGTACTAATGCCAATGGCATCCACCGCTTTCGTCTGCAGCGTCTCGGTGGAGTAACCCAAAGAAGCTAAAATTTGCGCTTCAGTGGTTCCCAGATTGGGATTGTCAGTGGTCACTTTGAAACGGATTTCATCAAAGCGTCCTCGGGCTTTTTCCTGACGAACCAGGTCGTCCACCGGCTGATTGTCCATGGTTTCATCGACGGTTTGGAGGGTGATGATCACTTGCGACGGAATGCCGGTTGAATCGGATACGGTGGTCACCCCCCGGCCGTAAACCACCGGGATAATGGTGTTGCGATCGAACTGCACGCCGGCTTCCTCCACGCGAAAATCCATATCCAAATACTCCACGTGACCGGTGGCGCAGCGTGCTTCGCCCTGGATGCGGAAGCTTGAGTCAGCAAGCTGTCCACTAAAATCCAACCCGCCGTATTGGTCATCAATCAGCAAGTCGACGTAGACTTTGTCCAAAGCGCCGGGCAAAGTTTTCACGTACCGCACGTCCTTGGCGGCAAAGGCAAAAACGTCCCATTCGATGCGCCAAAGGAGATCGTGGACGAATTCGTTGATGGGTTGGTCCGACACCTCCATCGGGTACATCAGCTCGACTCCATAGAGATTGACCCTCCCTCGGACCAGCGGCCGCTCGGCGGGTCCGGCGAAATAGAATTTTTCTTCCGCATTGCGCCCAATAAACTCTGCGTGACCAAAAACCCCTTTCTCCTGGAGTCCGACTACGTTCAAAGGAACACCGCGCTCCGAAGTCTCTAACATGGTCACCCCGAAATTAAAACCAGAACCGTGAAGCACGAGGTTTTCCATTGGCCGGGCAGCCAATTCGTCATCCGCGAGAGTATTGGAGATTCTGAACCAGTCACCGCCCATTTTGCCCTGCAAATCGAGAACGTGGACGAATTGCTCTGCCGACTCAAATTCGATCCGACCTCTGGCTTCCGTCACGATGGGGACGACAGATTGAAACTCCATCCGTCCGTCGTGAAAAGATAGGCTCGCCTCCTCCAAGGTAGGGTTGGTCAGCGTTCCGGATAACCGGGCGGAAAGGACGCCGGCGCTGGAACTGTTGCCGAAATAATCCACGATGTCATGCAAAATGACGAGAAAGTTGCCTTTGCCATCCAATTGTAATCTAAGACTATCTTCGCTGCTCAGCGGAATAAAGCCGGAGCCGACGATCTCAAACTCATTCTGGCGGGAAATGCGCAGCCGGCTCAAATCTACCGCCGGGTACTCGGGCCAGTCCTGCACATTCTTGGCTTCACGCTCGCCGAGGCGCATCTCTAATTCGTCGAAAGGAACAGCAAAGACGGAGCCTTGTTTGATGGCGCAAAAGCCCACAATCTGCGGTCGCAACAAAGGGCCGATCACCTTCAAGTCGACCAAGGAACGGCCGGTGAAATAGTTATGCTTTTCTCCTAAGGCAGCGGCCAAGGCTTTTATGTCAAAACCGGCGCCTTTGACGGAAAAATCCAGGCTATCCTGCGGCAGATGATAGTTACCGCTTGCATAAAGCAAAGTGGCCTCGGAAGAATTGAGACTAAATTTCTCGATGGAAAACACACCGTCTTGGTAATGAAAGCTCATTTCACTGCCGTAAGGCCCGACTTGATTGTAAAACATGTCATCTGCTTGCAGGTTACCAGTCAAGACGGGATTCTGTTTCGTCCCGGCGATCTCGATCCTTCCGTCGAGATTCCCAGTGCAGACGAGATCGGGAGAAATGAGAAACGACGTCAGCTTGAAATCATTGATCGAGAGTTTGCCGGCAAGGCTGTCCACCCCGGAACCGGTCGCTTTCATGGCAAAAGCAGCGGACATCTCGTGTCCCAAGTCGAGATCGCTCAAAACGAAGCTTTCCTGATCCTTTTTGAAAGAAAAATGGCCGGTGAGCTCTTTGTCGCCAATCGGGTACAACCAGATGTGGCCTGTACCATGTACACCTTGACGGTCGCGTTTTACCTCGGCTTGCAACACGGCCAAATCGGACTTGGAATCGGCCGGTCGTTTTCTTTTGATTTCCACGCCCGTAGAAAATTCACCGGGCTTCCCTCGTATGTTGGCGTACAGAGCAAGATTCTCCGTAAATTCCGGCTCGAAGGGCAGTTTCCATAGAATACACGGCAGCCTTTCGATGTTTTCAAACCGCAAGGCAAATTTTGGCGAAGCGCCGGCAAAATCAAAGTATCCGGTGAGACTGGGCAGGCCATTTCCACCACCGCCCAAAAACGTGATCGAGCTGTTCTGCACGCTGAGCTGAGTGGTTAGTTGCAAAGAATCAGCGGGGTGGGCAAACAACTTGGCGGTCAGGTCACCGGTGAGTAGCGGATTGGCCAAGGCACCGGAAATCCGCCCAGAAAAGGCCGTTTTGCAGGCGAGCAGGCTTTCGGCAGCGAAGGGTCGCAGCAAGGATGCGATATCGCCCGTCATTGAGATCGAGCCGGAAACTGTCGGAGTTAAGTCAGAAAAATCTATTTCACCCGAGTAAGCAAAATTGTTCTGCGCCGTGGTAGCCGTACAGCGACTGATCGTGAGCCTTTGGTTTTGATACGAGGAGGAGAAATGGATCCGGCGCAGAGAAAGGGCGTTCAGCCAAATATAGCGGGAAGAAAAATCAGCGTCCAGACGAATGTCATTGATAGGACCGTGAATTTTGAGAAGAACGTCGGCTTGTCCAGCACAGTTGCCTTTGAGTCTCTTGCCGCACCAGGAGGCAAACGACGCCACATTCAATTGCGGACAATGGGCTTCGAGCGCCAGGACCGGATTGGAAAGATCGGAGATGGAGCCGGCAAGCGACAAAGGCGAGTCGTTGACCAGCAGCGAACATTGTGCAAGTTGCAGGTGCCAATCTCTAATGTCGGCTTTGACATTGATGTCTTCCAGATCGACCATACCGTTGCGCAGTTGCGCCGAAGCCTGAGTAATGCTCAGCTCGCCGTCCAGCTTCAATTCCCGACTGCCCTGTCCCACGGCCGCTAAATCGAAAAAGGCGTTCAATCTTCCGTCAACAAAACGGAGCATCTCCGGCATGAGCACCGGGATATGGTCTTTGAGATTATAGTTTTTTAGGCTGACCTGCACATGTCTTATTAATCCTGTGGTCGCATCGGCCTCACAGGTGATCAATAGATTTTTATCGCGGGAATCGAATACCTTTCCCGACAGGCGCATGCCGGTCGATTCAGAACCATCCGGAGTGAGCGAGCCTTCAACGGCATTGGCAACTCGCGTGAGGCGATTGCCAGGTTCCTGAAAAAACATCTCACCATCCTTGATGGAAAGCCGGCGTAGGAACTTGAGCCAAGTAGCTTTTTGCCCATAGGCCTTGATGGCCCCCAAACGAAGACCGCCGTGAGAAAAATCGGTTTCCGCCGCTTGCAGAGAGTCGCTGCCCAGCGAGATGATGAGACGCGGATTGACCAGCAGAACGTCCTGGAAAATTGCCTTGGGATCAAAACCTTTGCCTAAAAGCCGGAATGGGTCAAAACCGATACGCAAATCTTCGACATAGAGAAAGAGCCTGTGATTCGGCAAACGAAGGGTGACTTTCTCCAAATGGATATTGCTCAGGCTAATTCGCGCCCGACCAATATTGCAGTCCTCGCCCAAGAAGGGCCGCACTTCTGTCAGGATGAAGTCGCGAATCCTTTCGTTGGCCTTGAATAGGCGCCATCCGTGGATAAGCGAGACGATGCCGATTAAGAGGAGAGAGAATACAAACAATATCCAACGTCGTGTTCGCACAGGTCAGAAAGTCTTGGAAAAGTCCGGTTGATATTGAGTCATGAAGACGAAAAAGGCGGTTATACCCGCCCGATACGCACTTGGGAAACTTGATGCAAAACCTGCGGAGGTTTTTGCAAAGCATGTACTAATCTTTTTGGGGCGCAATTCGGCCGCTGATCGTGAGTGTGCAAGTTCTCTAAGATGGGTTCACTTGACCTGCTCACTCACCTTACCGAAGCGTCGTTCCCTGCGTTGGTAGTTCTCGATCGCCGCCAAAAAGTCATCGTGGCGAAAGTCCGGCCACAGCGTGTCAGTAATAAACAACTCGGTGTAAGCAAGCTGCCAGAGCAGAAAATTGCTAATACGCATTTCACCGCTGGTACGAATCAACAGGTCGGGATCGCCGATGGGCTTGGTTTGCATCTGTTCGCTGATCAGCTTTTCGTCGATGGCATCCAAAGCCAACGATCCTTGTAACACTTGCTCGCAAATATTCTTCACGGCCTGAACGATCTCGCGCCTGGCGCTATAACTCAGCGCCAAGTTGACCACCAAGCCGGTGTTCTTACTCAAACGTTGAATGGTATTCTGAACCCCAAGGCGCGGCGTAAGCGGCAAGGCATCGATGTCGCCAATAACCATCAAGCGAACGTTCTGCCGATCCAGCTCATCCACTTCTTTCTTGATGGTGCGCACCAGCAGGGACATTAAGGCAGAAACCTCGCTCTTGGGTCGGGCCCAGTTTTCCGATGAAAAGGTGTACAGGGTCAGCGCTTTGATACCCAAAGCGCCGGCGGCCTCGACGACTGCCCGCACCGACTCTATCCCAGCCTTGTGACCTTCGATTCGGGCAAGGCCCCGAGACTTGGCCCATCTTCCGTTGCCATCCATGATCACGGCCACATGCTGAGGAAGGTTGCCGTAGCTCTTGATACGATTTATTCTTGCTTCGTCCAACACTTTTGTCTTTGCCACCTCTGTTTTAGCGGAACGAAAGTAAATGAAACCCGACTTAAAAGCAAGCTAAATCTCCAGCAAGGCTGGGTCATTTCTGTAACAAAACGGCGTACATATTTAGCCAACTGAATAATTGTGTCATTTCGAACGGAGTGAGAAATCTGGGAGCAACGAATTCGTACAACCACGCAGATTCGGAAGTGACAGATTCCTCCCTCCGGTCGGAATGACAGGCTTTGGTTCAGACGACTAAACTCTTACAAAACGGCAAAAAAAAGCCCCACAAACCTGCGGGGCCTGGTCGCAGAACCATGACTTTTATTTGCGAAGCTGTTCCGCTTTGTCAAACGCTTCTTTCCCCTTGCTGGCATTGCCGGCATTCACGTAGGCCACACCGAGATTGTTCCAGACATTGGCTTCCTCGGGTTTCAACTGGACAGCCTTCTCCAAATAGGGAATGGCGCTATTGTAGAAGGATTTCATTTTCTCCATTTGTTCCGGAGGCACCTTCTCGCCTTTACGGTCGATTTCGACAAGCTGCTTCCTGAGCTCATCGGCCATCTGCAGATAGGCCGTTCCAACATTGACGTTGGAGTCATAGTCTTCCGGATTCATCTGGATAACTTTTTGAAATAGTCCGATAGCCTCGTCAAAGTTGTCGTTCATATAATGCAGCCGGGCCAGATTGAAGAGCAGGTCTTTGTCATCGGGATTTTTGGCCAGAGCATTTTTGTATTCGGCAATGGCCTTATCCTTTTCGCCCAAGTAGTCATAAGCCATGGCAAGATTGGCAACGGCGTCGGCATCATTTGCATTGATGGCCAGCGCCCTCTGTTCCAAATCGACCACTTTTTGATAAGACTTTTGTTGGAAGTAGAGTCTTGCCAAAGCGTGCATGGTCTCTATGCTGTTGGGCTGCACTTCCAATTGCTTCTCGTACACGCCGATGGCCTTGTCCAAGCTATCCACACGGATATAGGAGACGGCGAGGTTCTGGTAAGCTTGTGCACGGGAGGGATCGATGACCAAACAAGTGATGAATTGCTTGATGGCACCTTGGGAATCGCCACCGTTAATCTTGTTGACCCCAGCATTAAAGTTGGTTACCCAGTATTTTTCACGTGCGTTTTTGATCTGAATCTCGAACTTGGGGCCAATCTCCAAAGATTTGTTGAATTCTTGGTTCATCAGCGCCCAGTCCGCGCGGGTAGCGTAACCTTCGCCCAGATAGTAATGCGCCTCCGCATCGTTCGGGTACAAACGAACGGCTTGCTCCAACTGCTCGATGGCCTTATCCCAATTGTCCTGTTGAATGTAGACTTTAGCCGAGGTCAGCTCTTTGGTCTGACAGGCGACAAAAAGTACCACGGCCAAGCCAAGCAACAGCAGGGTCCACACAAGTACTCGCGTTGTCATTTCTCACTCCCTAAAAGTTAGAGTAGATCACATTCGTTCAGGGTGTCGACATGAACGACCCGGGGCTATGCAGGCGATGTGGCGGAAAATGGGTGCGGACAGGACCCAATCCAAAGACACTTTCCTGCCATCGGCCAAAAGCGTTTCCTCCGCGGCTTCCTTTGGGTCGAGTATCGGCGGGTCGTTTCCGTGCAAATCACCCTAAACGGGGAAAGTTACAAAATTCGGTAAAAATATAGCTTAATTTTCCATACTTCGCAAGGCTTAATTTTGCCTTTGTCAGGAATCCCTTCCAACCCCAACAGTCTAAAAGCCCACAGCCTAAACACCTACCTATCTAATCCCGCATCTTCGCCAGCGTTTCATCGAAGGGGGGTTTCGCCACGCCGGCATCGGTGACGATGGCCGTTATGAGCTCGTGTGGCGTCACATCAAACGCCGGATTATATACCGGGACGTCCTCCGGGGCAACCAAAACAGAGCCGACGTGCCGTACCTCGGCCGCATCTCTTTCCTCGATGGGAATTTCCTCACCGGAAGCGATGTCAAAATCACAGGTGGAGAGAGGCGCCGCGACGATGAACGGAATGTTATGATGCTTGGCCAACACCGCCAGATGATACGTGCCGATTTTGTTCGCCACGTCCCCATTGCGAGTGATACGATCGGCGCCGACAATGACGAATTGTACTCGTTCCTGCTTCATAACGTAGGCGGCGGCGCTATCGCAAATGAGGGTCGCGTCAATGCCATCCTCCATCAGCTCAAAAGCTGTGAGCCGGGCACCCTGTAGGAGCGGGCGAGTTTCATCGACAAAAACCTTGACTTTTTTACCTGTCTCAATAGCCGCCCGTATGATGCCCAGAGCGGTGCCATAGCCGCCGGTGGCCAAAGCGCCGGCGTTGCAATGAGTCAGAACGGTGCAGCGATTGGGCAACAGCTTGGCGCCCAAGCCACCAATTCGTTTGCATCGTTCGATGTCGTCATCCAAAATGCTCTGCGCTTCGCTCAACAACGCCAGCTTGATTTCTCTTAAGGGGCGACTGAGATTGCGGGAGAGCACCCAGCGCATCCTATCTAAGGCCCAAAAAAGATTCTTCGCCGTCGGACGGGTGGTCTTTAACTCATCCATGGCAGCGTTCGCCTTTTCCAGAAAGGTCCTGCGATCCGCTTCGTTGGCGTGCCAAACGGACAAGACAATGCCGAATGCCGCAGCAATGCCAATAGCCGGAGCGCCGCGAACGCTCATGGACCGAATAGCATTGACAACGCCGTGATAGTCGCTGATTTCCAGCAAAACCAGTTCATTCGGCAGCAGCCTTTGATCAAGCAGACGTACTTTGCCGTCATGCCATTGAACGGCTCTTATTTCATCCATTTATTTTCCGTGGGATAGCTTTGGTCAAATATTTCTGCAAAATGTCCACGCATTTTTCACTCGCACCCAAGTTCTCCTGCACCATCTGCAAGGCAATCCGGCCGACCTCCCTGGCTGCGGAGGGTTCCTGCAAATATTCCGCAAGCACCGCGGTTGCCTCCTGGCGGGTGTGAATGACCTTGGCTCCACCCCGCTGGGTCAATTGCATTGCTTCGACAGAGTTGCGATGGCGGGGACCGAACAACACGGCACAACCATGCGCGGCAGGCTCCAGGACGTTATGGACGCCGGGACCAAATCCGCCACCAACAAACGCCAGGCGGCCCAAGCCGTACAAATTCGCCAACAGCCCCAGCCTGTCAACAATGAGAACGCGGAACGGCTCATTCGCTCTTGTCTCCATTTGCGTATATCGCACCTGACAAATGCTACGTTCCTGAAAAAATGAGATAAGATCTCCCACGTGCGCTTCAGTCGGCTCGTGGGGCGCGATGATGATTTTCAACTCAGGATACTTTATCAAGGCATCGGCAATGGCCGGCAACAGGCATTTCTCGTCCGAAGGCCAAGTGCTTCCGGCCACAAAAGTGCGGTCGTGCGGAAAGTGCCCGCCGGCCAGCAAGTGATCGATTTTGCCTGATTCTGTGGTTCGCCGGTAGACTTGATCATATCGAGTATCCCCGCATACATGCAGCCGCTCAGCAAAAGGAAACACGCGTTGCAGACGAGTCGCGTTCTCCCGCGATATCGCCATAATCTCGGAGAATTGTGAATAAAGAATCCGGTACAAGAACCGAAAGAAAGCAAAAGTCCCTTTTCGTTTATCGGAAATACTGGCATCCAGCAATACCGCCGGAATTCCCATTTTATGTAGACGCCACAAATGATTGGGCCAGATGTCGTGGCGAATGATCAAAGCAAGGTCCGGAGCCATTAGCCGGATGAATTTCCTTGCCTGCCAATAGGAATCGAAAGGTATATAGCAAACGATGTCGGCTTCTTGAAAAGCTTTTGCATTTCTAATAACTGAAGGAGAAAAAACCGAAAGGATAACCAGAGCCTGGGGAAATCGCTTTTTTAGATGCAGAATGACCGGTTTCGCCTGTTCCAATTCCCCCATCGAGGCGATGTGCATCCACACACGCAAGGAAGCCGGCCTGGAGTCGGCCAATTCCTGCTGCAATGCTCGGAAAAGTCCTTTACGGCCCTTTAAGCCTCTTCTGATCTTGGGATCCTTGAGTCCGCCAATCCTAACGGCGACAAATAACAGCGGGATGAAAAGAATATTATAGAGGAGAAAACAAATTTTGGACATTTTTACGGGTTAGGCGCGATTTGGAGCGAGCAGCATCCCGCCGACATTCTTTTTGCAAGCTTGGAGACTAAACCTGATCAACGCATTTCCTTGTACGATTTGAGACTTTCATAGTCGGCCCCCAAAATGAGGGTAGCATCGGCAAGAGCATCCGGAGCCTCGATGGGCAAGACCCTATCTTTACTGAGTCCCAATTCTTCGCGCAGTTTTTCGATTTGTTTGCGCTCCCGTTTTCCCCGGTCGATAAGCACGGATTTCTGATAATCCTTGGTGGGCGCATTGGCTCTCTTCACGACGTCGTATCGGTTCTTCACCAAAAAATCACCAAAAGAATTGGCAAGCCCCGGCACGCCGCAGCCATTGAGAACCTCCACATCCAGCGGATCTTCCATGATCTTTTTCACATTGAGGTCCGTGGAATTGGGCGGCGTCAACAGGCGATGCACCAAAGACGCCAAGAGTACGGCGTTGACGGCCACCAATGCCCAAACAGCCACGGCACTTAGCTTTTGCCGGATGGAGGATATGGGATTCTTTCTCCTGGCAGCCGATTTATGTGGCGACGAATTTCGTTGAAAAGCTATTCTCTTGCTCTTGGAAGTCCTTCTGTTCACAACCATTTCCCTCTGGAAAGCCAATCAAGTTAGCGTAATCTAAAACAGCTCGATGGTGATGCAACACAAGCCTTCAAATCACCCGGCGCCGCGAACGGCGGAGACGTGGCAGCCGGCTCCTTCCCTATCGCAATCACCCGCCCATGACTTGTGTCAATCCTGATCTAATAATGACCGCCGATACGGCCCGTAATAATATCCCCCGGGATATTGGCTGTATTCAAGCTGGATGGAAAAATTCTTTGCCGGTTGATAACGAAGCTCAGCGCCGGACAAGAACGGGCCATTATTGAGCAAAGAAGCGCCGCCAAGTGAGGAGAAAGGCTGATGCGCGATGCCCCATTGCACGGCCAAGGTCAACGGACTGGCGAACTGGTACATCAAGGTGTTCAGATACAGACCTTGAGTAAAACCCTGGCCACCGATGGACGTGAAACTCATCTGATAGGAGTGGGTCATTGTCAGCCGGGAAGGATCCAATCCCAGCAAGCCAACAGCCCTCTGTCCCAGGGCTAAAGGATTTCTAAGAAAATTTGCCATATCCGCCGGCTTTGCCTGTGATTTGAGCTGTCCAAACGCCAGCGCCGGCAATGCCGCTATCATAACATAAACCAGCCAACGCTTCATTTTCAAGACACCTCCTCGAATAGTAAACGTGATCAGCCAAGATTCATTGGTCGGACGGCCAAAAATTAACAAAAATTGATAGAAAGTCAATAACTATTTTGCCTGCTAAGGGGCTGATTTACATAGCCGGCTGCCGCCATTTTTTTCCTTCAACGACAATCCGGGAGTTTTGTTCAACATCTTCTATTGCCTTTTCTCGGCGATGAAAAAGCAGGAGCACGAGCAGAAGGGGGAGCAGGAGCAGGAGTAGGAGTAGGAGCAAGAGTAGGAGCAGGAGGCTACACTTGCAGGCGGAGGTTATCGATGAGGCGGGTTTTGCCGATGTACACTGCCAGCGCGATGAGCACGTCACCGGCGATCCATGCCAACGGCTGCAGGTTTTCCGCATCGACAATTTCTACATAGTCAATCTTGCTGGAAGGCGCTGCCTCGATCATGCTTTGCATCATCCGCTTGAGGGCTTGAACATCCCTTTCGCCCTCCTTGATTTGCTGCTCGGCCGCTACTAATGAATGGTACAAAACCGTCGCTTCCTTTCGCTCCTGTGGAGAAAGATAGGCGTTACGCGAGCTCATCGCAAGACCATCGGCTTCGCGAACGATGGGAGCGACCGCGATTTCCACATCCATGTTGAGGTCGGCCGTCATGCGTTTGATGACAATAGCCTGTTGCGCGTCCTTGGCGCCAAAAACGGCGAGGTGAGGCTTGACGATATTGAATAGCTTGGCAACAATCGTCGTCACCCCTTGAAAATGGGTCGGCCGGGAAACCCCACAGAGCCCTGCGGTCAACTTCTCAACTTTAACGATCGTCTGGAATCCAGCCGGGTACATTTCCCGGTCGGTAGGCACAAATAGAATGTCGTTTCCCGCCCCTTCGGCCAATGCGGAATCTCGCGCCAAATCCCGAGGATAGGCGGCAAAATCTTCCTTAGGACCAAATTGGGTCGGATTCACATAGATGCTGGTGACCGCTACGTCCGCTTTTTCCCGGGCGAGGCGAATGAGACTCAGATGTCCTTCGTGCAAATAACCCATGGTGGGCACCAGAGCGATGCGCTTGCCTTCTTCTCGCATCCGATTCGCGGTCTGTTGCATCTCTCGAACGGATGTAATCGTCTTCATCAATGGTTCTCCGGTAAATGGCAAACGGTAGGTTGCAGGTCGCAAGTCGCAGGTTGAAGGTTGCGGATCGGATGCGACGGATGCAAGGGTCCTCGTGGAAGCTTTTTCCGCGTCAAAAGCTTTCCTCCATATTGGGAAAGCTGCCCTTCCGCACATCCTCGCAATATTTGCCACAAGCCTGTTTGATCAGTGAGGCGCCTTCCAGATAGCGGCGAACGAATTTGGGCCGAAATTTTTCGTACAGGCCCAACATGTCATGTGTGACCAAAATCTGGCCGTCACAGAATGGGCCGGCGCCGATGCCGATGGTGGGAATCGTGAGCTTTTCGCTGATCGTACGAGCGAGCGCGTGCGGTATTTTCTCCAAAACAATGGCGAATGCTCCCGCCGCCTGCAAATCGACGGCGTCCGTGATCAATCGCTGTGCCTCTTCGTGACTCTTCCCTTGCACCTCGTAGCCGCCAAATTTGTTGATCGATTGCGGCGTGAGGCCAAGATGGCCCATGACCGGCATGCCCGCCTCGACAATATGCTCCACGGTTCTCAGCATCGGTGCGCCGCCCTCGATTTTGACCGCCTCCACCTCGGCTTCTTTGAAGAACCGGCCGGCGTTCCTCACCGCATCCGTTGGACGCACCTGGTAGGACAAAAACGGCATGTCGGCCACCAAGAGCGCGCGGCTCACACCACGACGCACGGCCTTGCAGTGATAAATAGCTTCATCCATCGTCAAAGGCAAGGTGTTCTGGCGACCGGAAAAAACCATAGCACCCGAATCGCCCACCAAAATCACGTCGATGCCGGCCTGATCCAACAGCGAGGCGAAGAGATAATCATAAGCCGTCAGCGCAACGATTTTTTCGCCGCGCTGTTTCATGTCCACGAGTTTTGGGACTGTGATGGGCTTGGAGTTCATTCACTTATCCAAAATTGAGCTTGGCCGGTTAAATCATTCTCGAATGTCAAAGACGTCGACAAAGGCTAAATGCCAACCCCGCCAGCAGTGAAGGAAATGTTGGCACGTAACCGATCACAGCCCCTGCGGATGCAGGGGTCTCCTTCTGCCGTGCAATGTAAAGGAGATTCCTGCATCCGCAGGAATGACAGCACCGGCAGGGCACCCCGTGATTGGTTACCGAAAAATTACGACAAAGGCCGCCGAGAAGCAAGGGAAATCTCAAACAAAAAAGCCTTCACATCCAAGGACATAAAGGCTTGAAGGAATCGAAGCAAGTCTGCCTATTGGCTAAGGCCGACGGCGCCCTGCAAATTCGCCCCATCAAACTTTGTATTTTCCACCTTGGCATGGGTCAGGTTGGCCTCTTGCATATCAGCATCGACAAAAGAACCGTTGCTGAGATCAGCGCGTTCCAAATGCGCACCAACCAGCTTACAGCGATCCAGCTTGGCATTCCTGAGAGTCGCTCTTTTCATACGCGCATAGTTCAACTCGGCTTCGCTTAGATCAGCGCCTTCCAGATTTGAGCCGAAAAGACCTACATGCTGCATCTTGGCCTTGATGAGAGTAGCCATTTCCAGATTACTATCCTGCAAATTGGCGTTGGTCAGATCGGCTTCATCGAGCCGGGCTTTGTATAAATTGCAGCCAAATACGAAGGCATTGCTAAGGTTGGCGCCGCGCAAGTCCGCCCCCTCCAAATTTGAATTCTGCAAATGAGCCTCTGACAGGTCGGCGCCGGAAAAGTTCACCCCTTTGAGGGTTTCATAGGAAAGATCTGCTTTAGAAAGGTCCATTCCTGATAACGATTCCCCGGCGCGAACCTTACTAAGGATTTCATCTCGGCTAAATTGGGCCATTGGTTTCTCCCTTATTTAAAGCTCTCAACCGCGCTGCTTACAGAATCGAATTGTCGGAAAACGGTGTCGAGTTTGGTAATTCTTAACGGGCGGCGCAGGCGCTCGGAAACGTTCGCCAAACGCAGGTCGCCGTTGCTGCTGCGTAGGCTGGTGAGGGCGCTAATGAGCATGCCCAAGCCGGAGCTATTCATCCACGGCACTCTGGCTAAGTCCGCCACGACATTGATATGATCATCTTCGATCGCTTTGTCAATCAGCTTGCGGAACTTGTCCGTATCCGGTCCCCCCATCACTTCTCCGACAATCTCCAAAATGAGGACTTGATGATCTGTCCTTTCGATGATTTCCATAAATCCTCCTTGATCTAAAACGCCGACAGGTGAGCTCGCTTATCCTAACGCAGCAATTTGCCGCAATCAAGGCTATCAACCGCGAATCGACGCTCATGAACGCTCATTCAGCGCTCATGAGCGCAAATGAACGGTTGAAAAAATCTTCACAACTATGAAGGTTTCTTCAGAGTAATACTCTGTCACATCCCAACAAGACTATTTGTCGAGAACCTCTGTAGAACGGACCCTACCAGGCTTGCTACTCGTACCTCAGGGCCACAATCGGGTCTAAGCGCGCCGCTTTGGTGGCCGGGTACACTCCAAAAATAAGACCCACGGCGGAACAAAACAGCAGGCCGAGGAAAACCGTCCAAATTGGCACATCGGCCGGCACAGGAGTGGTAGCTTCTACCAGCTTGCCGATACCAAGTCCCAGCAGTATCCCTATGACGCCGCCGAACTCGCTCAGGACCACGGCTTCGATGAGGAATTGCCACAACACGTCTTTCCGCTTTGCCCCAACGGATTTGCGGATGCCGATTTCCCGTGTCCTCTCCGTCACCGACACCAACATAATGTTCATAATGCCAACGCCGGCCACTAATAGTGAGATAGAGGCGATACCGATAGCTACTACGCGAACATATTTGGTCAGTTTGTCAAAAAACTCTATCATCGTGTCGTTGGAGAATATGTCAAAATCATTCTCCTCCCCGGGCGGGACATGGCGGACGGCCCGCAGAACGCCGATGGTCTGTTCCATCGCCTCGTCGAACAATGCCGAGCTTTGTGCTTGCACCGTAATGTTTACCGACCGTTCTTTGCCGAAAATGTTGCTAAAGGTGCTGATGGGTATCGTCAGGTGATTATCCTGAGAACGGCCCAAGGTGCTGCCCATTTTCTCAAAGACGCCGATCACCTCAAAACGCTGACCTTCGATCTTGATATCTTTGCCGATGGGATCCTCAAAGGGAAACAGCTTTTCCATAATATCATTGCCGATGACGGCGCCGCTGCGAACATAGTCAACATCCTGATGGGTAATGAAACGACCCTGAGCGATCTCGTAGCCATTGTTCTCCAGAAACTCAGGAGTGACGCCAGCAATTTGGACGTTTGGCAAAGTTTTTTTGTCCCCATGGCGGATCTCTCGGCCCCAAGTCCACACTTCAGCTCCGACCAAACGGGCAGCGGTCACTCGTTCACGCACTGCATCCGCCTCCTCAATAGTAAGATTCTTTCTATTGCGGTACTTGGCCATGTTACCCTCATGGATCGGCGGGTACTTTTGCACCTGGAAAACATTCGAGCCGAGCTGGCTCACCTGCTGATTGATGCTGTTTCTAAGACCCGTAATGAGCGATTGCATGGCAATGATCGTCATCACCCCGATGATGATGCCCAACAGCGTCAGCGTCGAGCGCAGCTTATTGGCGCGAATGGCCGCCAGCGCAATGTCAAGACTCTCACCAATTTGCATATGACAAACCTGAAACGTGAAAAACTCTTCCGTGAAAAAGTTAGAGACTCAGAGTACAGCGATTCCTTTTAGAAGCTCTCTTTGTCGCTGAGCCTCCATGGCAAACAATTAAACAGAACCGCGACTATTCATAGCGCAATGCATCGATCGGATTCAGCCGCGCGGCTTTACTGGCAGGATAAATGCCAAAAAATAAGCCGATACAAACGACAAATCCCAGACCGAGAAATACCACCCATAGAGTGATTGACGCCGGAATGGGCGTGGTAGCCGAGACGGTCTTGGCGATGCCGATGGCCAGTAGAACCCCTATGATCACGCCCAAGGCGCAGATCATCAAGGATTCGATCAAAAACTGAACCAGTATGTCCGTGTTGCGCGCACCAATCGCCTTGCGGATACCGATTTCGCGGGTCCTTTCGGTCACCGACACCAGCAAAATATTCATGATCCCGATCCCTCCTACCAGCAGTGAGATGGCGCCGACGCCGATAGCTACCGCCCACAGCGTGCTCGTCAAATTCTTGTAGGTTTCCATCAGTAAGCTTTGCTGGTTGATGGCAAAATCGTTCTCTTTGCCGGCAGGAATGTTGCGCTCCCGGCGCATAATGCCGGTCAGCTCGATCTCCGCGTCTTCGATGACTGCGGGCGATTGCACCTTGACCTCGATTTCCACTGAGCGGCGAACGACGCCGAATGCGGATTGAAATGCTCCAATCGGAATGACCGCAAACGTATCCATGTTCCAGCCGAAAAAGGAGCCCTTTTTCTCCAGGACGCCGATGACGCGAAACTTGCGTCCGGCAATGTTAACTCTTTTACCGAGGGGATCCGTTCGCGGAAAAAGCTTTTTCGCCACTTCGCTACCGATGACGCAAACCGCCCGATTGTGTCGGACGTCGTTTTCGGTGAGAAAGCGCCCGATCTCCGGGTAGGAATTGGAGGTAATCAAATAGTCCGCCGTGGTGCCCAGTATATAGACCCGGTTGATCGTGTTCTCTTGATACTTTATGGTGCGCATGGTTCCCAATGTGGGGGCCACCGCCCGCGCCAGGGTGGCGGACTCCCTGACCGCGTCGGCCTCACGAATGGTGACGTTCCTCCGGTTGCGGTAGCGGAACCACTCATCGCCTTTCATGATCCAAGGAAATTTCTGAATGTAGAGGGTGTCGGTTCCAATCGCGGAGATTTGATCGGAAAACGCCTTATTGAGTCCCTGAATCAAGGCGACGATGGTTATCACGGTGGTCACGCCGATGATAATGCCCAAAGTGGTCAGGATGGAACGGAGCTTGTAGGAACGCAGCGCTTCGAAGGCGATCTTGATGCCTTCCCACATGTAAATGAGTATGCGCATTGCCAATCTCTACGTCTTATTCCAAGGCCTCGTCGCGCTCGATCAAGCCATCGCGCAGACGTACAATTCGATCCGAATGCTCGGCGATGTACTCTTCGTGAGTCACCAGAATGATGGTGTTCCCCGCCTCATGCAAGTGCTCAAAGATTTCCATGATCTCTTCACCGGTCTTGCTATCCAAGTTACCGGTCGGCTCGTCCGCCAAGATGATTGAGGGATTATTGACCAGTGCGCGGGCGATGGCCACGCGCTGCCGTTGTCCGCCCGATAGCTCGTTCGGCTTGTGATTCATTCGATCGGCTAACCCGACTTTTTCCAGCGCCTCTTTGGCCAGCTTTTTTCGCTGAGAAGCCGGCGTGCCGTTATAGATGAGAGGCAGCTCGACGTTATGAATGGCATTGGCGCGCGGCAGTAGATTGAAAGTTTGGAAGACAAAGCCGATTTCTCGGTTTCTTATTTCCGCTAATTGATTATCGTCCATCTCGCTCACATTGCTGCCGTTTAGGACGTAGGAGCCTTTGGTGGTCGTGTCCAGACAGCCGAGAATATTCATCAAGGTCGATTTGCCCGACCCCGATGGGCCCATAATGGCTACGTATTCGTTCTTCTTTATGTTGAGGCTGACGCCATTAAGGGCAGTCACCTGCACAGCACCGATCTCATAGATCTTGACAACGTTTTCCAGTTGTATCAGCATCCAACCTTCCCTTTCCTACTCAGGTTCCTTGGTTTCCCTAAACGCCAGCTCTTTTTTCTCCTTCACCTTGCTGCCGTCCTTCAAAGTCTTGGACAAAGCTTTGTAGCTGCCGGAAATGACCTTTTGTCCCTCTTTCAATCCCGCAGTCACCTCTATGTTGGTTTCGTCACTGATACCGGTTTTGACCGGAATCATCTTCGCAACTGCATTGTCAACGACGAATACGACTTCTTTCAGATTCTTTTTCGGTTTGTTTTCCTGTGCATCTCCGGGGCCAAAATCCTCAAACTCATCACCACCTGAGGAAGTCGACTTTTTTTGTTTGCTTTTCTTAACTGCGGTTGCCTGGATGCTGTCCGATTTTAGCTCTCGAGCCGTTACGCATTGAATGGGAATATAAAGCACGTCCTTGCGGGTCTCGGTACTGATATCGACGGTGGCAGACATGCCGGGGCGCAGTTTTTCCGCATTGGAAACGACGGCTATTTTGACCTCAAAATTGGTCACCTGCTCTTGCGTGCCCAAACCGCGAGTGGTGGCCGTATGCGCGATTTCCGTGACTTTACCCAGGAAAAAAGTGTCGGGTATGGCATCGACTTCGATTTTCGCGGTGTCGCCGATGCTGACCAGTACCACATTGTTTTCGTCAATCTCGGCCAAGACTTCCATACGGCTGAGATCAGAGACGGTCATGATCGGATCGGCCTGGAACTGCGATCCAACAGCGATCTCGCCTTCTTCTTTGAAAAGCTTGCTCACCGTCCCATCGATGGGCGCGGTCAATCGAGTTTTGTTCAGGTCATCGTTGGCCTGCTTTAAATAGGCCTTAGCCTGCTGCACCTCGCTTTCAGCGGACATGCGGGTTGCCACAGCAGCATCCAAATCGGCCTGTGAAGATAGCTTGCGATCAAACAAGTCCTTGATGCGGGAAAAATCCGCTTGTGCCTTTTTCAAGCTGGCTTGAGCAGAAGTCAATTGTGATTCTGCCTGCTCGGCCGCCGCTTCGTAACGTTGCCGATCCAGATCCACCAGCACTTGGCCCTTGGTGACCTTGTCGCCTTCTTTTACGTGAATCTTGATGATCTCTGCGGAAATCCTCGCTGCGATCTTGACGTCCAATTCAGGCTGCACGCGGCCCGATCCGGACACCGTTTTGGTTATGTTGCCCTTTTTGACCTCCGCTACGGTCACCTCGATGGTGTTGCCGCGGCTTTTGGTCAAATTCACCGTCACAAAAGCACCGATGACGATGACGACCCCAATAAATAACAGAATTTTTCCCTTCTTAGACATCCGATTTACTCCCTCTCAAAGATTAGTTATCATTTGATATTTGCTCCGGTCACAATCCAGAATGCATAGCTGCGCACAAAAGTGCCGTCGATTTGAATTTCCGCAATCCACCGGCCCGAAGGTGCGGAAGAGGTCGTGTCGAGGTAAAAATGGGTGACTTGATTGCCGCTTTTGGAATTGAATTTTTTCGCCGTCTCTGCAACGACGTTGTCATCAGGGTCCAGCCAAATAACACGCACTTCATGTTCCCCACCGACGTTGGTCCAATTCAGCCAAAGATAAACGCGATCGTCGGCAAAAAATTGGTTGTCGATGCCGGCCGGCTTGTCCTCAAAAATGTCGCCGCAGACAAAGCCCTCAACGATTTCGGCCTTGTTGCTTCCGGGGTCCAATGTCCCGCCGCCGGCTCCCTCGGTCTTGTCGCACGCAACAAAGGCGGCCAAAACCAAGGAAAGAATGGAAAGGCTTGACAACTTTTCGAAGAATCTGCTCACTTGAATTTCCAAAGGTATCTTTTAGGAGCAATCGTCAACGTTCAACGGCCAACGGTCAATTGTCAATTGAAGGTTGGCCGTTGAACATTGACTATTATTCTTTGCCTTGCCCCATAACCGCCTCGAGCTGCGCCTTGGAGATTTTGGCATCGTATTCAGCCTGCACCAAATTACTCTGGGCTCTGGTTAATTCAACCTGAGCCTGCGCCACGTCCAATTCGGTGCCTGAGCCGACACGCCGCTTTTCCAATTGCAGTCGCAGGTTCTCTTTCGCCGCTTCGATATTCTGGCGGTTGATGTCCAAAATTTCCTTATAAGCGTTGAATTGAAGAAAGTACTGCTTGACCTCGGCGGTCACCGTCCGCTTGCGCTCTGCCAGATTTTCCATGGCCGTCTGATAATTGAGCGATTCGCGCTGCACGGCAGCCTGATCGGAAAAACCGTTAAAGATGTTCAGGTCCAGGCCAATTCCGAGGGTTGCGCTAAAATCCCGATTTAGCTCGGAAGAATAAACGCGCGTATAGTCGTCGTTGTTGCGGGAATAGGATACGCTGGCGCCAATGGAAGGCATGTATCGAGCTTTGGCGGCACGAATGCTGTACATATACGCTTTAGCCTGCAACTCCAGAGTCTTGATGTCTTGGTTACTGCTGATGGCCGTATTGACGGCGTCCTCAAACTGATAGTCGGGAAAAATCGGCTCGGTCTTGTCCTCAATGAGCTTAAAAGGCGTGCTCGGATTACGACCCAGTGCGTTGTTCAGGTTTGCATGCGCCATTTCGACCAAGTTCTGCTGGGTAATCAGATTCATTTGGTTGGAACCCAAAGTCACTTTGGCTTGAAAGACTTCTGCCTGGGAGGCCAAGCCGATATCAAACATGGCCTGAGCTCGGTTGACTTGCTCTTGCGCCAAACTCACTGCTTCCTGATACACTTCCTGAAGCCGATAGGCTTTCAGCAGCTCGTAATAGGCCTTTTTAACGTTCAGTATGACCGTCTGCTTGGTGCTGATCAGGCTATGCTGCTCCGCACTCTCGCTCGCTTTGACTTGTTTGACAGCATTGATAGTTTGGCCAAAGTCATAGACATTCTGCGAGAGGGATACTCGAGCCGAATGCGAATTCCGTTCCGTTCTATCCTGAAAAATCTCTCTTTGTTGATAGAGAACTCTGCCGGTGATTGGATCAAAGCCGATGGGAACATCTTGTTTCAGGACGCGCGCTCCCTGCACATACTTGTAGGAACCTAACGAGGCGTTGATGTGCGGCAGCAGGTTGGCCATGGCAGTCGTGACACTCGTTCCGGCCATCTCCACGCGTCTTTCGGCGTTGCGCAGTTGTGAGTTGTTTTTCAGGGCGATCTCGATACAGTCTTGCAAAGTGAGAGCCGGCTCATCTTGCGCCCACAGCAGATTCCCACTAAATATTACCAATATTACCCAAAAACCGACTTTCTTCATGTTAGGTCTCCAGCAGATAGAGATGATTGACTTAACTGTTAGCATACGGACAGCACCAGCACTGTTCTGAAGACAGGCATCAAACACCAAAGAGCCCGCCAAGAGCGGAAGACGCCGCGTACCACAAGAGATATATGATGGCAACCCACGGCCAGACGCTATTCACTTTGAACCGGCCGACTACCGCAATGCCGATACTCAATACCGCAATCGACCATATATTGAACAGCTCCACTTGCGCGAGCAGCTTATACAGAAAGCTTTCCTTGGAAGCCTCGGGCAAAAAAGTCGCAATGCTGAAATGCACGTTCATGGTTTGCTTGGAAAGAATGATGGGTGTCTTGATCAGGAAACCGACGGTTCCCACAAATTCCCGATAGACGTTGACCGCCAACATTTGGACAAACTTGGCTTGCCCCCCAAGGATGGTATTGCTAAGAAACAGCCAAACCGCGGCGCCGACCACAAAAGATAGAAAACTAAAGATGATGGCCGAAGGGTACATGGCAATACCACCGATCTTCTGCCCCTTTTCGATGGCTTCGTCTATTTGATCCTGGCTCATCCCGCGTTTTTCCATCATCTCCTGTTGTTTTGTCATTTGCTCCTTTTGGATGACGGGCCTAATGACTGTCATGATGGCCAAGCCGATGACGACCAACACGATTGCAGGTACCAACCAGTTGGGCTTGGTTCTGACAGCTTCAAATGTCTGGCCGGGCGAGGTGAATATCCCAATGATTCGTTTGATAAGACCCATTTCAACTCCCTCGGCGGCATTCGCGACGGCGCTTTGCTCGGTGTTCATACAGCGGTCCTCCTTCAAATAGGTTTTAAAAAACTAACCACACAGACGGATTAGGTTTTGAAAAGTTTCGCCATTGTTGACGCACGGCACATATTAGCCTGAGTGCCATCGACGCCCATATCAAGGCAACAACAACAGCTTGCCGGTTGTCTTCCGGCTTTCTAAGGCGCGATGCGCTTCAGCTGCCTCTTCTAAAGGAAAGGTCTGTCCGATGTGCAGTTTAATTTGCCCTGTAGCGACCCAGCCGAGCACATCTGTCGCCCGCTGCAAAAGGGTCGGTCGATCGGCAACGTAGTGAGCGAGGGTAGGACGCGTCAAGAATAGCGAGCCTTTCTTGCTCAACAGCAGCGGGTCGAATGGGGGCACTGCGCCACTGGACTGGCCAAACGAGACCAGGTAACCCATCGGCGCGAGGCAATCCAGGCTCTTTGCGAAGGTGGCTTGTCCGACGGAATCATAGACCACGTTGACGCCGTGGCCGTCGGTCGAGCGCTTCACTTCCTGGACAAAGTCGGTTTGGCTGTAAACGATCACCTCATCGGCTCCAGCTTGCTTGGCAATCTGCGCTTTTTCCTCCGTCGAGACCGTACCAAAAACGCGAGCGCCACAATTCTTGGCCATCTGAATGAGCAATAGTCCGACGCCGCCGGCTGCCGCATGCACCAAACAGGTATCGCCTGGTTTTAACGAATAGGTGGTGTGGGTCAAATAATGCGCCGTCATCCCTTGCAGCATGGCCGCAGCCCCGGCGCGGTCGTCCACGTTATCCGGCAGCGGCACAAGCTTATCCTCTGGGACCAAGACGAATTCTGCGTACGCGTCTGATACATTGGTAAAGGCCACCCGATCACCAGCATGGAACTCCTTCGCTTGTGATCCCACAGCATGGACGATACCGGCTCCTTCCTGCCCGATAATGAATGGCAATGGCACCGGGTAAAAGCCGCGTCTCTGATAGACATCGATGAAATTGATGCCTGCGGCTTTTATTCTCACCAAAACCTGATTTCCTATAGCGACCGGGTCAGGAACGTCCTTGAATTTCATTGTCTCCGGTCCGCCGAATTGGGTGATTTGGATTGCTTTCATAACTTTCGTCCTTATCACGCCAGCGGTCTGTAGTTTTATGGAATTGTCCGCTGAAAAAGAAACCAAACACCATTGTCATTACGGCAAGTGATTGAAACTCAGCTTTCTCACCACTGCCCCTCTTCCTTGAATCACTTCAGTCACTTTTTCGATGCGTTTACCATCGCTAAGAGAGAAGCTGGTTTTTTTCCCTTGGGTAATGCATGAAATGCCACGTGTGCGTATGGCCCGGGTCAGGGTTGCTTGGGACATTTCATTGCCGGCTTTTTCCATTTTTTCCAGCAGCCAATTCAACCGCGGCACGGGTTGGGCGGATGCGATCATGTACAGAGTTTCGATGCCGGCCTCCGTGTCCAATTCGTAAGACAGATTCGCGCCAGGCGCCCGTACTTCGGTATCTTTTTTAACCAAATTATCATTTCCCGTTTCCACGCTTGGAAAAAGTACTGAAGCTTTTCCTTGCGAGTCGAATAGCAGCAGATAAAGATAACAATCAGAGCTTGGTCGCATAAGAACTTGAAATTTGTCAAAGCTTTTAAGCTCACCGCCATCTTTTATTAATATTTCGCCCCAGCTACCATCAGCCAGCTTGCGCTCGGCCACTACGGCAAACTCCACACTCAGTGTTGCTGTTGACGCAGGTGGCTGTTCCTCAGCCTTTTTATCCGCTAACATTTGATCTATATCGCCGCACTTGACCTCCGCTTCGATGCGCACATGATAGCGTGGTGGGTTAGCTTCCAACTCATCCACTAACACCTTTTTACTGGTTATGTAACCAGACACGAGGCTTTTGACTTCGTCATCCACAAGCATGTAGTTGTGAACCTTGCTGTAAGACTCGAGATACAGCCCCGCACCTTCTTCCACTGCTTTGCGCTC
>DYKH01000027.1:42630-48665 GCA_020722685.1 Caldithrix sp.
GCCCCGCACCTTCTTCCACTGCTTTGCGCTCTGCATCCTTCACTGCCCGTTCTTTGGCCACTTTAATAGTCTCTCCCTCGCCCATGTAGCTATAGCCATCAACGGTGACTTTGACAATATTAGCTGGTGTCTGAGCGAAAAGAATTGAAGCACTTAATAACATCATGAATGCTCTAATTATCTTCATTGCATTTGCCTCCTTAGTTATCGCAAAAAAATGTTCAAGGCTTCTACCCCAGATCTTTTCACATCATTAAAGATACGAAAAAAGTTTTTGTGAGATCATATCGACGAATCTTTCTGCCTGTTTCTGCATTTGCTCCACATCATGCTGGTTAAATTGTACAAACTCGGCATAGTCGCTCTCTTGTCGGTTCTCGAACATTTCAGCATAAAACCGAGACCATTGTTTGTCGATTTCGCCAGTTTTGACAAATTCCATGTTGAACAAAGTACGAACACCGGAATGTTTCTGGGACCCTAAGCCTTTTGTCTGGAGCAAAGACAGAACAGCGTAAAAGCAGGCATAATACAAACGATTGACAGCCGTGTTATGGTGGCCTTCGTTTTGTAATAACCGTGCTTCCTGCAAAGCTTCTTTTGCTCTTTTCAGCCGATAGCGTAGTAATTCAATCTGCTCTTCTTTCACAGCAGAACTCCTTCCTTGTCAATTGCCTGCTTTAACGGCGACGCACGATATTTACTTGATTCCCATTCGCCTTGGCTGCGTACGATACAACTGATAATGATCTCTTCTTGAAGCTCAATATCATACAAGCGATGACGAATCTTTTGCGTGAGCGAATAATCAGCTTCTCTTGGAATGAGAACCAACAAATCAAGGTCGGAGTCTGGCCGAGCGTCACCGCGGGCGCGGGAACCGTACAAAAGCACCGTCGCATTCGGGGCAATCTCCAGGATAGCGCTTTTGCACCGGCTTAATATTCGCTCGCTATTCCGTTCCCAATTATTCACTTTGTCTCCTTTGCACAATTTTTTTAAAAAAGGTCTATCAGATTTCTCCCCACCCTAATGACCAAATATCCTAAATCACCAAATCAGCAAATTACCTCTCAAATGATTGTCCGGAACGCACTGCTCGAACGAAGCCGTTGGGGAAGAATCCGGCGTAGTCTAAACTAACGTAGTGGAAAGGGACTTTCCACGCCCTCGAGTAACCTGCTACCAAATCCGAGGTCAAAATCGACGACTGACTTTTGTCAAATACTGGATTAATGTGCGAAGCCCCTTTCTTAACCGGCTCCAGCAAACTCATAGCCTCTTCCAATGTGGGCAAACGCCAATCGTGGTAGCCGGCATAACCGCTTCGGTTTAAAGCAACGATCCACTGCTTGGCCTTTTCGTAGGTCATCTCTTCTAGGGAGCCAGATTGCTGCCACATCAATCCCGTGACGTGGTCGATCACCACTTGATCTCCTGCGATAGCTCGCCTCTCATAGTCATGGGGAATCCCTTTGCCTGTTTTATTTAATTCCTCTTCATAAAATCCTTTTGCTCTCAGCATGGATGTAACTGCTTCAGAGCTAAGAGCTGTAGGATTAGAGCGGAGAGAAAAGCGTCCTGCTTGTGGCTTGGCTTCATCTTGCTTTATTTTGGGTATGGTCGGCTCAGGAGAATGATAGCTCGACCAATACTGCCGTCTGTTACGGGCGTTGCCGCGCTGGTCGTCATCCTGCTGGCTGTAAGGATTGTCATCGGTATAGCTCTGCAAAAAGTCTTGCCACATCTGCGTTTTCTGGTTGGCCGGCAAATTGGCATCGCCGTCCAGGGCTTGTGCCTTCTGGTAGCCGGCATTCATATTGTTCTGCTAAGTATCCCACTGGGCTTTGGCAGCGGCTAAACGACTGGCCTCGCTTTCGTATCGGCTCAAGTCCAACTGGCTGTTTTTAGGAGCAGGTGGTGAAGCCGTTTGCTGGGCAGCAGCTTGGCGGCAAACGAAGACAAAATCACCCTTGTCCAACTGGGGATCGCGAATCTTGCCATATTGCGGGTGTTGAGCATCGCGGGAATAGTTCACCACCTTGGTCTGCAAAAACTCTCCCAGCTCAGTACCGGTGATATAACCATCACCGTTGCTGTCGCCCTCACCGGCCAAAGCGGCCACAAACTGTTGCTTAAAAATGCTGCGATCCGGCACCTGCTCATTTTCGCCGCCGGCGGTAATAAACTGGCGCACCGGCTGACTTGTCTTGTAGCTAATGGCCGCAGGAAGCGCCCGCGAAAGCGCAAAGATGCTGCCGGAAAAACAGCTATCGAATAGAAACAGGGCATGCTTGGCGTCGATGTTACGGGCGTAGGTGTTAAAGCTTTCCATGCTGATGGCCTTTTTGAGGAAACCGGCCCGATCGGCATCCGGCAAGGGAGTGTCCGCAGGAACGATGTAACCAATGTCGCCGCCATAGGATTTCTTTTCCGTGTGACCGTGTCCGGCAAAATAGAACAATAGACGGTCATCCTTACCCTGTCCGCGGCTGGAAATAAAGTCCTTGATGGCGCTCTCTAACTGAGTAGAAGTCGGATTTTCCACCAGCGTCACCACAAAGCCCTGTTGTTCCAAAGCGGCTTGCACCTCGCGGGCATCATTGACAGCGTTGGACAAATCCGGCCAGCCATGGATGTAATCAGAAACACCAACGACCAAGGCATAGCTGGCGCGATAGAGATCGATCTGATGGCCATCTGGCGTCTTGGCCACGATGGTAACGCCACGGTTCTGCGCCCAATTGGGTTGCTGCGCAAGGCAGATCAACAGCACTATCAGCACCGAGCTATCGATGAATTTTGCAGCGATATTCATGATCTTTCCCTCCTGTTTAAAATATGAACTCGATATGGTCTCAATAGGCTCGAACGAAACGCTATGCAGTAATAGCTTGCAGATGTTCGAGAATGATTTCCGGCTGCTCGGAGCGAAATCCCAAATGCTCGCGAGCGGAAAGTATTTCTATACCATGTATCTCTCCATCCGGGCCATAATCGATGGCCAAATCAGGGCCAACCCGAACCGTATGATCTACGCCATGCCCTTTTAAGGTGATATACACAGCGTCAGCACGAGGATCAAAGGTCACTTTCATCAAAATGCCTCCTTTTGAGAAAAAAATGTATAGACAGTGATGACCACAATTTCCTTTTCTTCTTCAACAAAGATGGGTACCACCTGTTTTGAACGGTAAAAGCGTCCATAGTGTTCAGCTTCAAATGCAAATGTCCGAGCGCAAGTTAATCTGCCTTTCTTCGCAGACTGCCAAATTCCTTCTTGAATTGTTTGTCTAACTTCTTTAGTCACCTTGCGATTTTTAATTTGCAGTAAAGCATGTTCACTGAATACTATTGGCTTCACGGCAGCCTCTGGTTTAGTATCGAAAAATGCTGATGTCTCTGGCTTAAGCTTGCCCAAATTCAATAAAAGGTCCGCATCAATCACAAATCAATTTTGACCATCCTTGCTACCCTTGACCATTCTTGACAATACTTGACGATATTTGACCACTCTTGACTATCTTTGACTCGACCCTTCTACCACACTGTTTCGAAGAACCCCCAATCCATCAATCCTCGCCTCTATCACATCCCCTGCCTGAATCGGCAACGTTCCTTCCGGAGTACCGGTGCAAATGATGTCGCCCGGCTGCAAAGTAATGTACTTGGAGATATGGGAAATCAATTGTGGGATTTTGAAAACCATATCCCGCGTATTGGCTTTTTGCTTGGTTACGCCATTGACAGTCAACTCCATCTGCAAATTATGCGGATTGTCTATCGCATCGACCGGCACCAAATAAGGCCCCATGGGACAAAATGTATCAAATCCCTTGCTCAAAGTCCACGGCCGCCCCTTTTTGATGTCTTCACCTTGCATCGCTCGAGCCGTCACGTCGTTGGCGATGGTGTAGCCCGCCACATGTTCCATCGCCTTACTTTCCTGCACACGAGAGGCTGTCTTGCCGATCACAACAGCCAACTCAATTTCGTGATCCACACGGCCTATTCCAGCGGGTATTCTGATTTGCTTCTCATGGGCAAGCAGAGAGGACGGTAGCTTGCTAAAGAACATCGGCTGATCGGGAACGGCAGATTTCCACTCCTCGGCGTGGGCACGATAATTTCGTCCCAAGCAGAGGATTTTTTGCGGCCGGGCAATGGGTACCTCAAAGCTAAAATTGCCTTTGGTGCGCAGTTCCTGCGGTGTCTTAAACACCTGAACTTCATCCAAAACTTCGGTAAAGGTCTGTTTGGAGAAATACTCCATTTCTACCATGATCTGAAGAAAATTAAGCTCCGGCGCGCGCGGATGATTCTTGATGTCCTTGAAAAGCTGCCACACATAAGTAAAATCGAATCGTCCTTGTTCCGTTTCCAAGCCGATGCGCGGCTCGCCCTTGTCAGTAGTGAATGAAAAAGCTCTCATTATTTCTCCACAATTGTCGATGAGAAGAATCCGTGTCGTTTTGACGAATTGTCGGCAAAGTATATTAAACCGAATCTTAATAAGCAAGGGAAATAACCAGTTGTAGACGCTCCGAAAAGGACGGCTTGGTGCACGGAGGCATAAGCTCCTCTTTGCCGGTCGTCTCGCACCTTGTTGCAGAAAATCAAAAAAAAACGTGGAATCATAAAACTTTTACCTTGCCTGGATTGTTAAACGATGTGCCGAGTCCTTCTGCTCATTCGCAGCAAACCAGTTTGACGGCATGATGAAATGGGTTATTCCCGATACATATTCATGGTGTGCCTCTACTTCGCCGGAGCGGGCCTGTGTGCGGACGGAGAATCTCAAGAAAGCAGCGGGGACTCTACACTCCACCGCATCAAGGCGATGCGCGATAGGATCATTGCCGAAAGGCTAAAAATCAAGCCTTATCGTCCAAAAATGCTCATGCCTTCCGAACAGGCCATGAAATGGCAACTGGTCCGGTTGGCAAGAATGGCTCGCAACCGTTATCCCGATCCTAACAACAGGGTGGAAGACATGTTGTCGGAAATAAACCTCTATCCGGAGGAAGCCAAGATAAGGATGGTTTCGCTGGTCATGGCCGGAGGAGCGGCTCAAGTAGTGCTTCGTGTCAGCCGCCGGCTGTTGGCGCGCAGGGGTCTTGGCTTCATTGTGCCTAATCTGTCGGGGCTGCATCTGTCCTCACACCTCCCAGTTCTGGCCACTCGAATGAGCTTCCATGTTGCCTCGTTCACGGAACGGCGGCTTTCGGCGATCATCAAAAACAAGCTCACTGCGTTTTACTTCGAAAATGATGATCAGAGGCAGCGAGGAGCCTATCTCCAAATCTACCGGGGAACCAGCCTCATCGGCATCCTTGCCGCAACCAGGTGGAGTGATTATCGTTCCTTTGGGCTGTCGCATTATTCCAAATGGCTGCAATTTTCCTTTATCTATCAAAAGAACATGACCTATCCCGATGCGGATGCAGCGGCCATCTACTTCCGTCTGCTGTTGTTTTAGCGCTGCATTTCCGCGCATTGCTTGAGAGGATCACCCAACCAGAGTAGGGTGTTAATGAGAGCGCTCCGAAGCCGGGCACTCATGGGGAAGTCGAGACGTGAATGATTTCAGGAACACCTCGTTTGGACGAGGTGAATCCTCGAGATTCCCGCTGTGATTGGTCACTCAGAACCATGTTGGAATCAGCCCTATTCAAGCTTTAGCAGTGTGCCGGATCTCCCGACAACCAAAGGCCAGATGTGGCTCTCGGGCGGTTGCCACAAGCACCTCCTTTTCCATCAACCCTCTGTCTCTGGTAGTTGGATACAATGAGACTGCATGCTCCACCTTTTCCTATTGCAAAAAGGAGGAGTAAAAGCCCGTAAGCGATCACAGGATGTTGTCACCCGTGCGCATGCAGTGGTCTCCTGCTGCCGTGCAATGGAAAGGAGATTCCTGCATCCGCAGGAATGATCTCTGGTGAGGGTCATGCCTGCGAATGCAGGCATCTCCAACCAGTGAGTTAGTAGCTTAATTGTAAACATCTAGCCAAATCTGGCAAATGTTAAAAACTCAA
>DYKH01000635.1 GCA_020722685.1 Caldithrix sp.
TCAGCGATGACTTCGGCCTGGCCGTCCTTGGAGACAAAAATCGGGAGCTGCTTCAAGTGCGTGCGGACGAAGTCCCAAACACCTTCTTCAGTCCCGGCTATTAATTTGAAACGATCCTCAAGTCCACCGTTGGGCTTGTAGGCGGAAATCACGAGATCTTGATCGACTGCACCCGACCTATTGACCGCATTGAAGGACCGCTGTTGCTTATCAAGGACGCGTACATCTGCGACAACCAAACCAGATGATTCAATAGATTGCTGTATTGCGCTCCAGACAGCATTCTGGCTGTTGTGAAATTCGATAGTTATCCATCGCCCAGGTTTCAGGAGTCTCGCGTACTCTCTGAACGCTCCGAGCATCATGCGCGAGTAAAAAGGTAAATCCTTTTTGTGCACATAGTTCAGAACGCAATCTTCCTCGACGACGGTTCTCACTCTTAGCCAAGCTTCAACAAACATATTGAGCTCGGCATATTGGAGCGACTCACCGAATGGTGGGTCAGTGAAGATATAGTCAACGGTCCCGCTGGGAATGTTTCGCAACTCAACGATGCTTTGAGTCGAGACGCAGCCTATGCCTGTTTCTTTCACAGCAAGGGACCGCAGCTTCTTGAGTTTGCGCCTCAGAACATCGAAAACGTTTCTCTCGAGGTGAAGTGATGGAGTAAAAAGCGTACCGGACACGCCGCCGCCGCCGCCGAAATAGCCTTGCTTTCTGGATATGTAATTGTTGATGGAACTCAAACAAAATCTAAACAGTGAAGTGTGTTTATGTGATGAAAGCTGCTGTTGCCACAAGGTGCCGTATGCGAATAGCGCCCTTTGAGTGTACATGTGGCAAATATGCGAGATGCCTGAACCATTGATGAGTTTGTTGGTTTGCCGCCCTGTGAAGAACTCTTCTGTTGGAATGTATGGCCAAGTGCGTCCCTCAAAGCGAGACACCAGGCTTTTCCGTCCATCTTCCTTGATGGAGTATGTCTTGCGCGTCGATCCTGATTTGGTCGTTTCCTCCACGAGAGCAAGCTTCGGTATCCGAACCACTTTCTTAAGAACCGGATCGAATCCTGTTGCAAACGGACGGTCAAGCTTGATGGCACCAGTTGTCTTAGAGGCAGCTTTGCCAACCGTTGTTCCACAATGTGGGCACGGAAATGACTCTTGAATCTTTCCATTCTTGAGCGCTGCTTCCCAAAAGACGAATTCATGGCTGCAATTTGGACAAAGAAACACGTCCGACCATACCGCGCTCAAGACGTGGCCACCGGAAACGCCCGCGTAGAGCCAATCCAGTTCCTTCTCCACCTTGGAAAGCAGTTTCAGGGCCTCATCTGTGAAAGTTACGAGAGAAGAGAAGTCAGCATAGTTGCTTGCAATAAAGGTGGCGACTGGAGACAGGTCCGACAGGATAGCCCGGCGTCCTCCGACATGCGATATGCGATTACCCCTGGAATCCAGAATCGATCCATCGGTAGTGACCTGATAACCCATTGAAGTCACGGCCTGCTTGTTTCCACACAGCCGTGCTGCTACTCCCGTCATTCCTGTCCCACAGAATCCGTCGAAGATCACATCCCCTGGTTCGGTGTAATGGAGGATGTA
>DYKH01000166.1 GCA_020722685.1 Caldithrix sp.
TGGCCACTACAAACGTCTGGTCGTCAATTGCAATAAAGGACACTACAAAATCCGTAACGCTCCGTGTCGTTCAGTGGTTTTTGGAAAGTGTCCGGTAGTGAGAACATAGAAAGAAAATCTATACATGGTGAGCAAAAGCATTGGCACGATTCAGGTCGAGAGCGTTGATGGGAGTGACTCCCTTTTCCAAATCGCAACTCCCAGCGAGATTGATCCCCTAATAGCTTCCATCAAAGATGTCGGCATCATCAATCCGATCATTTTGCAGCGCAAGGAACCGCAACGGTACCGGATCGTAGCCGGATTTCGGAGATTTGCGGCTGCATCAGCCCTTGGCTTCAAAGAGATGCCGGCGTTCGTTGTCGATCATACTGCCACCAACTTGGAGCTCTTCCGTCTCGCTTTGCAGGACAATTTGTCGACGCGCAGCTTCAATCCTATCGAAGTTTCCACGGTGATCCAAAAACTGACCGTCACATTCCAGGTCGAAAAAGAAGACGTTGTGCAAGGCTACCTTCCGTTGCTGGGTCTCGGTAAAAGTCCTCACGTCTATGACCTGTACGCGGCCTTGCGCCACCTGAGTAAAGACTGGCAGCAGGCGATCATTGCGGATATGGTGCCATTGGAGACGGCTACCATGATGCTGGCTGCCAGCGACCAAGATCGCGAGATTTTTCTGACATTGATCAAAATCATGCAGCTCGGCAAAAATCGTCAACGCGAGTTCTGGACCTTGCTGAACGACATTTGCCGTACCGGGCAAACCACCCTGCCGGAGCTGTTGGAAGGAGGCGAATTCAACGATATTTTGGCCGGTCAAAAATTGACGTCTTCACAAAAGGCAGATCGCTTCCGCATCGCACTGCTCAAGAGGCGTTATCCCAGGTACACCCATGCACAAGAACGGTTCGACGCCCTCATCAAAAAGTGCAAGCTTCCACCGGACCTGCAAATTCGGGCATCCTCCTTCTTTTCTAACGAAGATTTTCAAGTCGCCTTTGCATTCAAAAGTGAACAAGAGTACGACGAGAAACTAAGAATCTTGAATTCGCTGCTGCAAAACGGTGTGATCAAGCAAATGGTAGAGCTAACATGATGCAGTCGTTATTACGGCAAATATTTCGCCCTGCCAAGATTCTGGTCGAAGATGCCATTAAGGATAGAGAATTCGTCAAACGAATCCTTGCGCGGAATCCGGAAGTTCCGGTTGAATTTGTCGCAGATGCAAATGAGACGATTCGAGGGGCGCAGAATGCCGAAGACAAGACATCCTGGCAAGCCCATTTGCTGCTGGCCAAACAACGAGGACCTTTCTTGCGGCTCTGTCCCGGAACGAGCAAGCACATCTGTTGCCTTTACCACAATCTGGACGTGGCCGCCGGCTGCGACATGCACTGCAGCTATTGTATCCTGCAAAGCTATCTGAATAATCCGTTGGTCACCTTGTACTGCAACCTTGATGATTTGTTTGCTGAAGTGGAAAAGAAATTGGCTGCGCATCCACGCCAGTTCTATCGCATCGGCACGGGTGAGCTGAGCGACAGCCTGACCTTCGATCATCTGACCGGACTGAGCGCGGATTTGGTGCCTTACTTTGCCAAGAAAACGAATGCGATTCTCGAGCTGAAAACTAAAAGCTCTCGCATCGAGAATCTCCTCGGCCTGACCCACAACCGCAGAACCGTGGTCTCTTGGTCTCTCAACGCCGATGCTGTGACCGTGCAGGAGGAATCAGGCGCCCCAAGCATCGACGATCGCTTGACTGCCGCTAAAGAAATACAGCATGCCGGCTACCGTTTGGGCTTTCATTTCGATCCCATGATTGATTACCCGGACTGGGAAGAAGGCTACCGGGAAACCGTAGACAAAATCTTTCGCTTTGCCAAGCCGAAGAATATTGCCTGGATCAGTCTGGGGGCGCTGCGTTATCCACCGGCATTGGACGCCATCATCCGTCAAAACCACCCGGACTCGCCCATCGTTCTCGGCGAGCTTTTGCCGGGTGCGGATCACAAGCTGCGTTACTTCAAGCCGATTCGGATCGGAATGTTCCGCAAAATGCACGAATGGATCAAAGGGTATTCTCAGGAGGTGCCGGTGTATTTGTGCATGGAAAACGATGAAGTGTGGCGCAAGGCCTTTGGCTGGTCCCCGGGCAGCAGCGCCGGGTTGAAGAAACTCTTAGACCTTAGGGTGTCAGGCTCGTAGATTTCTCGACCACCCAGGTACGTTTACTGCGACGATCCACTCCCAACCCGCTTTGCGACTCCCAGAGGCTCAGACTCGGGTATTTCTTAGAAAATATTTGCCGCAAAATCCCTCTCCTTACTTTTTTCACCATAGCCAAATTTCCTTGCAACTTTTTACCTTAAGGCAAGTATCAAAAGCCGTCTAAAAAGGACGGAAGATTCCCAAGAGACCGAACATTATGAGGTGTACCATGAAGACGATGTGTATCTCCCTTACGGGGTTGTTGATGATGGCGACACTGGCATTCGGTCAAGTAAACGACGCGAAAAGCCTTGATAGCATTTTGAAGAATTACCTGACCGCACTCAAATCCGACAATGCGGGACTTCGCAATAGCGCTCTGTATCAGCTCGTCCAGCTCAAAGCCAAATTTCCCAAGGCCGATTTGGGCGCATGCCAAAGGCACATTGCGCAAATGAGCAGCAAAGACAAAAACCCGCGCGTGCGCATCAATGCCGGGTTGGCGTTACTGTTCTTAAATGACACACAACTACCGACAAAGGTAAAGATCAACAGCGAAGAGGAACCGACGAAATTCTTCGCTCGCCTGCATCAAGAAATTTAGTCTGTACCAGAGCTCACGTTGAAAAGCCTGCTGCTGCAAATTCAATTGCCGCAGCAGGCTTTTTTGTTTAAACCCCCAGCTTGGACAAATACAAATTGAAAATCTCAGTGAATGTATTAAATTGTCGCAGACCGTAATTCACCAAATCCACATTGGAGTGACCTTCCAGGAGTGGCAATCAATGACCAAGAATTACTCTTTCTGCTTGCCGCTGTGCGTGCTGACGCTTTCCACCGGCCTCTTCGTTCCCATCGATGGCGAAAGCTCGAAGCCCGCTGCTGGCCTGCCCATTTCTGCCGAGAGGCAGGACGACATGATCATCGTGCGGGTCAAAGACAAGACCTTCACCTGTTACCGGTTTGGCCGCGGGCAGAAATATCCCTATTTCTATCCTGTCAGCGGCCCGCTGAGCGGCACCTCCGTGACCACGGAATCCGATCTCCCGTACCCTCATCATCGCTCGCTGTTTTTCGGCTGCGACCAGGTTAATGGCGGCAACTTTTGGCAAGAAGGCAATGAACGGGGACAGATTATTTCCCAGGGGGCGAACATTATGCAAAACGGACCCACCTTGGTTGCTTTGCGTGATACTTGTGAATGGCAGATTCGAGGACAGCCGCCTTTGATTCTCGATACCAGAGAAATCAGCCTCTTCGCTCCTACAGACAGCCTGCGCGTGATAGATTTTCGTATCACGCTAAAGGCCCTTACCGACGTACTCATCAAGAAGACGAATCATTCTTTGTTTTCGGCGCGGATGAAAAGGGAGCTTTCGGTCACGAGGGGCGGAACTCTGGTCAATGCCGAGGGCTTGTTAAGCGAGGATGGCACCTTCGCTGCAAGCTCGCCCTGGTGCGATTATTTTGGAGAACATTTTGGCCTCACCGAAGGGTTGGCCATTCTCGATTCTCCGCAGAATCCCTGGCACCCGTGCCAATGGTTCACCCGGGATTACGGATTCTTTTCCCCGACTCCTATGTATTGGCTTGATGGTAGCGGCTTTAGTCTGAAAAAAGATGCTGAGCTTAGGTTACAATACCGGGTCATCGTTCACGGCGGCAATACGCAAGCCGCCGGAATCAAGGAGCGTTTTGCGGAATGGGCAAAAGATTCTGCCGGACAAGCTCTGATTCCGGAAAAGCAGGAATGAGGACGGGCCTCCCGCAAATTTGCCGGAAAGCATTCTTGCTGGCCGCGCTCTTGGCGGCGTTACTGCTGTCTGTGTCGAAGCAAGTCCACCCGAGAGAAGCCGAAGCGAAGGCCTTTCTGTCGCCCTTTGAAAAGGAGATTTTGCGGGAGCTCAATCTCGCGCGACAATCGCCATTGGAGTACGCCGCTTTTCTTGAGCAGTCCAGACGCTATTACAAGCGAAAGCTTTACCAACCACCAGGTCAGGAAACCTTTTTGACTGAGGAAGGACTCAAGGCGGTCGACGAGGCGATCCGTTTCCTGCGCAAGGCCAAACCTCTGCCAGCCCTCAAAACATCGATGGGCTTGTCATTGGCGGCGCAAGATCACGTCAAGGATCAAGGCCTCAAGGGGATTGAAGGGCACCTGGGGAGTGATGGCAGCGAGCCCTGGGATCGGGCAAACCGTTACGGCAATTGGAAAAGCACCATCGCGGAAAACATCGGCTATGGGGAGAAGAAAGCGCGGGAATTGGTGATGCGGCTGATTATCGACGACGGTGTTCGCAATCGCGGTCATCGCAACAACATCTTCAACCATGAATTCAAGGTCGTCGGAATCGCTACGGGCAAGCACACCGTCTATGGCTCCATGTGCGTCATGGTCTTTGCTGATGCATTCGAGGATAAGATCAGGCCCAAATAACTTCCATGAACCATCAAAGATGGAACGACTCTAATAGGACGCGGAGCGCGAACTCTGTTACCGCATCAAAACCGGAGTGTCCATACGGGGTGCCGGTTCTGCGCTTGTTGTAGCAGTAGTCACAATTCTGCGAACAAGCATTGGTCAAGGCGATTTGAGTCTGCGATGGTCCCTGGATTCTTGCCAATAAATGTTCGTCAATGAACCGCGAATAGGCTTTGCTGTTGATGGACAGCAAATGCGAATGCAGCCCCAAGCGGCCGCCAACGTCCGCCACGGTAAATTTTCGCAGGTATTGGCACAGAAATCAGGCAATGGAGGGCTTTACTCGAAGGATTTGCGGCTTCGATAGAATCGCTTTAATGAGAGCGAACCAATTTGCTTTTTTCATCATCGTCGTTCTCTATTTTAAGGAGCTACGCAGTCGTCCCATAACGGTTTCTTGGATGGCTTGTATTGTTCACCCACCCACTAAACCGAATACTTGTCGAATATGTGTTGCGGTATGGCGGCCGGGCGTCCGGTGGCCGTGGCGATCATGACGTATTCCAAATAGCCGCTGGCGGAAAGGGCGCCGCTGCTTTTTTGCAGGATCTCGAAACAAACGGTGACGCGGCTGCGTTCCGCTTCATCCACCCAAGTTCGCACCAGCGCGACATCGCCGATGGAAAGACCGCGTTTGTGTTCAATGTACGCCTTGCGCACCCACCAAGTATAACCCTGCGCCAGGAATTCCTCCATGGACATCTTGTAGCAGCGACCCATTTGATCATAGCGTGCGGCCAACACGTAGTCGAGATAAATGGTGTTGTGCACGTGCTGGTTGATATCAATGTCACTGGGACGAACCGGTATTTCACTCTCGAACTTGGTGCCGTTAATTTTCATAATGGAGAAAGCCTTTCAATCCTCGGCCCGACTGAGTCATGCCGAGGGAAACGGACATTTTTTCGTCTCTGCGCCGCATGGAATGGACGTTGGCGAAAACGCTCACAGAGGCCGCTGACTAGGGTGGTTTACGGCAGTGAAGATTAGAGCCACCAGACCGCCGGCAGGAAAATGACTACGGTCAGAGTTCCTGCTTAGCCGCTCGTCGCTTTACTTTTCTTTCGGCGCGTTTCTTCACTCCTTACAAACGAATTGCACGTTTGATAATGGCTTGACGAGTTGATGATTTCGGTGGCCTTGCCGGAGGCATCCGTTTCCTCCCTGTTGGAAGTGGAGACCCGCATGGTGCGAACGCCGCCGCAGTTTGGGCATAATTCCATCCGCATAGAGACCTCCTCTCACGTCAACAGTTATCGCATGACGCTTGCAGCGTTTTAAGGTGGAAATGTCTCGGCAAGTGTCGTCTTGGCTATCATAAGAAATACCTGATGCCAATAGCGGCATTCAGGTCAAAATTCGTGCCCGGAATGATGTCGATGATGGGAATGAATTCCAGAAAGATATCCAAAGGTGCGCCGCCAAATTGATAATCCAAGCCAATGGGAATGCAAACGCCCAGTCGGGGATCATCGTCGGACTCATTTCTGCGTCGCCCCTTCCCATCGCTTAGCACTTTCACTCTGCCGCCAATGCCGTAAAAAATCGGCAGCCGCCCGTTGGTGGTCTTGATGAGAGAATAGTCATGGAAGAGGTGCGCGGCCTGAAAATAAAAGAATCCATTTCCTTCAAAAGACCAGGCGACGGCCCCTTCCAAAGCGGTCGTTCGACTCAGCCAATTCTTTAGACTCAACCCGGTCGGCTGCCCAATAATCGCGCCAACTCCAAATCCATGATCCTGTCCGTTAGCAGTTTTTGATAAGGAAACGACAAACACCATTATGATGATAAGCTTTTTCAATTCTCCACCTCTATCTTCTTCCCCCTCCTAATCGTAATCTTACTCCTACTCTTGCTCTTGCTCCTGCCCCTTTTCCCCCGGACGATACAACCCCTGCTCATTCGCCCCCAAAAGTCCGGCCGCATACGACTTTTCATCAACCGGCAAAAGAGCTTCCGCCATAGCGGAAGTAATCAAAGGGATGCGCCGCATCCGGTCCAAGCGTTCGGCAATTCGCTGCATGCTTGCATCACAAACCGCCCAGTGGATCGCATCGAACACCGACAAATCCAGTGGGAGCGTGTAAGAGCGCAGGGTTTTCTGCCGCGCGATGTTATAATACGATTCAAAGTAAGATAGTATGAGCTCCCGCAAATTTCGATGGATAGGCTCCCGGTAGCGCAAGCCGACGAAGTTTGACTTGGCGACCGCGCCCCAATGGCCGCTTTGCTTGAACAGGGCAAGGATATGGTCGTCGTCATTCACGGCCAGCATATCCACGATGAGCGGGGGATGGCCCAAACGACGCAGAGCCGCGGCGGCGAAGATGGCGCCGTCGAAGCAGTGGGCCTTCCGATCCCTGATTACGCTGCGCGGGCAACGGTAGATGGGATCCGCACTGTAGGGAATGCCGTCCAAGTAGGCTTGTATCTTGGCCGGGCTGCTTAGCCCAGCCAACACGGACAGTTCTTTCTTGCTCCATTGCCCGTCTACGGAATTGCGAAGAAGCTTCATTTTCATTCAGTTTACTTGTCTACCTGCCTTGATGAGAGCAGATCTCCGCAGAGTACTTTGGTCAGCCGCTTCCCCAGTCTCATTGCGCGCCGAAGGCCTCACCGGACAAATCTCTCGGCGACGTTCATTCGGGCGCCGAGCTATTAAAGGCCTCGGCGATTCTTTTCGCTTTCAGCTTCTGTGCAAGCTTGAGCCGTTGATTCTTCTTCGCAGCAGCGACATCAAGCTCTTTCTGCATTTTCCGGTAATTGTACAACCGTTGGGCTGAAAGACTACCCGTATCCAAGGCGGTTTTCACTGCGCAATTCGGCTCATTTTCATGCCGGCAATCGCGAAAATAGCAGTCCTTGGCTAAGAGTTCAATATCTTCAAAAGTCTCCAGAATGCCTTTGCTGCCGCACCAAAGCTGCAACTCGCGCATGCCCGGTGTGTCGATGACCATGCCGCCGGAGGGCAATACGATGAGTTCGCGCCGGGTAGTCGCGTGCCGGCCACGCCCGCTGCCGCAATGCACCTCCTGCGTTTTCTGAATGTTCTCGCCTACCAAGGCGTTGATGATCGTCGATTTGCCCACACCCGAGGAGCCGACGAGAGCGACTGTCCGGCCTTCGCCGAGAAATTTCCTCAAGCCTTCCAGTCCCGCCTTGGTTTTGGCGCTGGTGATCAAAACGGTCACACCCAAGGCGATGGATTCAGTTTCCTTTACGCGTTCCAAAACATCATCGCAGATATCCGCCTTGTTCAGAATGATGACCGGATTGGCGCCACTCTCCCGGATGTTGATCAGATAGCGCTCGATCCGGCGCAGATTGAAATCGGCATCCAGGCCGACGACCAAAAAAGCAGTGTCGATGTTAGCGGCAATGATCTGCTCGGTCGTTTCATCGCCGGCGGCCTTTCTGGAGAACTTGGTCCTGCGCGGCAAAATGGCCTGTATGACCGCCTTACTTTCTCCGGCCATGACCTTAATGACGACCCAGTCGCCGATGGCAGGAAAATCATGCTTTCCCATCGCCCGATAACGGAACTTGCCGGCAAGCTTGGCTTGGATTTCTCCTTCTTCGCCAAGTAGCCAATAGGTATTCTTGTGCTCTAAAACAACTCGACCCACCGAATAGCCGGATTCAGCGAAGGCTGCAAAAGCATCAGCAAAAAACGAATTCCAACCAAGGGTCTGCAAATTCATGCTGCAGTTGCCTCGTTCAAAACAGCACTGGAATAATTGTTATCTAAAGAATTCCTTTGAAAAGTTGAGATAGGCCAATTGACCAAACAGGATTCTCCAAAAAATATCTTCCTCTTGACCGATGCTCTTGCATTTGAAAGCAGAAAAGGCTCCTTATCAGCGGACAATCTACCTTGCTCTGCAAAAAACGCAATTCTGGGTGGACCAATCAAGCTTCCTTCCCCTGACTCGCCCACAACATGCCCCTCTTGACGATCTCCAGCGCCTCGGGTACCTGAAAATCCTTGGCAACATGACCCACAGAAGCATAGAATACCCGACCTTTTCCGTACATCTTTTTCCACACCACCGGCATGACATTACCTTTGATCCAGAAAGCATGTTCACCGCTAAAAGTGGTGGTGGCCAGCACTTTATTCCCGGGATCCACGTGCATGTAATATTGCTCGGAATGCATTTTGAAATCCTTAATCCCTGCGGTGATGGGATCGTTATGGTCGATGATATTGACCTCATAATCGACGATGCCGCCCGGATGCGCCACCCATTGGCCGCCGACCATGAACTGGTACTCGGTATTGTTGCGGAACGAATCGGCCATGCCGCCATGCCAACCGGCCATGCCCACGCCGCTGCTGATGGCGCTGAGCAATCCCTTCTCCTGCTCGTTGGTGATCGTGCCCATCGTCCAAATCTGCACAATCAAGCTGAGAGACTTCATTTTAGCTTCGTCCAAATAGGAATCCAACGTATTGGAAACCTCCACATCAAAGCCTTCTTCGCGCAACAATGGAGCAAAGATTTTCATACATTGTTCCGGCTCATGGCCCTCCCATCCGCCCCAAACAATGAGGGCGGATTTCTTTTTACCGGCCGCTGATCCAGTGGCGGCAGAATGTTGTGCAAACAGCTTATTGCCTGCCAATCCGGTGGCAACACCGGCAGCGATGGATTTGCCAATGAAATCTCTTCTGCTGAAAGGTTGCTGGTTCATACTTGTCTCCTGTCATGGATGCAAAATATCTCGCTTGGCTTGAAATACTTATCGAAAGGAAAAAACTCTCTCAGGTAGAATCTTGACTCAAACTGTTCGTGCAGATCATTCAACGTTGTCGCTCCTTGGACGACCGAATCAACTGAATTCTTCTGATCCGCTGCGAGCATTCTATTCACCACCCATCGACTGCCTGTTTCTCACTGCGAATGAAGATAAGAAAATTATCCCAAAATGCAAAGTTGTGAATTGGCCTTGGCGAATTACTCATTGCCCGTAGTAACCGGACCGGAACCTTCTGCAAAGCCCAATTTCGTCAAGGCTGTAAAATAGTCTATCTCGCTCAGCCAACCCCTTTTGAACATCCGTTCTGCCAAGGTGCGGCGGCGCTCGTTCATCCATTTGCCGGTATTGCGAAGCGGCGAATAGCGGCGAGGATTGGGCAACACCAAGGCAAGGCGAATCGCCTCCGCTGGAGTTAATGCTGCGGCGGGCTTGCCAAAGTACACCTGTGCCGCCGCCTGTGCCCCATAAATGCCGTCACCCCATTCGATGACGTTCAGGTACAACTCCAGGATGCGCTGTTTGGAAAGCTTTTTTTCCAGCTCAAAGGCAATCACTGCCTCACGAATTTTCCGCAGGGGATTTTTCGTTGGCTTGAGAAACAGATTTTTCGCCAACTGCTGAGTGATGGTCGATCCCCCGAAGGCGAAGCGACCGCGTTTTTTGTTCCGATCCCAGGCTTCTTTGATTGCATCCCAATCAAATCCTTCATGCTGATAAAATTTGTCGTCTTCGGAAATGATCACCGCGTGAATCAAATGGGGGGAAATTTGCGATAGCCGCACCCAGCGCCAGATTCGCTTTTGCCCCTGCTTTTTCTCTGCACGCTGTGCGTCTCGATAGCGCATCATGGCCGTTTCTTTTGGATTCTCTCGTTCAAGCCAAGACACGTCGCGGACAGTGGACCAGACGGCAAAGACAATCGCCAGCAAAAGCACTCCAGCAAAAATCAAGACCAAACTTGTCCATTTTAGCCACCAACGTGTGGATCGAGTTGGTAAAGGAGCGACCTGCTCCGGGGCTTTAGCTTCTGCCGACGCATCTTCGGAGGACGGGCCACTGGCAGGCTCATTTCCCGGCTGAATATCGCTATCTTTGCTGTCTTCGAACTCCGACATAAATCCTTCCTTGATCAATAACCTGTATATTGAATCATTGCTTGTTCTTTGACAGTTTCTTTAAGCCTGTTGT
>DYKH01000636.1 GCA_020722685.1 Caldithrix sp.
CGCGTCTCGCCGAAGGCTTTGTAGAGCGCGGAGGCGGTCTTGACTCCGTTCGCGTCCGTGGTGACGGAGGAACTGCCGAGATGGTCTCCGAGCAGGTAGGACAGTGTGCCGCCCGTGCGGACGGCGAGACGAGTTGCGCCCGCAAAATAATACTTGGTGACAATCGAATTCTTCACTTCGTAGTGATTCCCAACATAGACCGCCGTGATGCCATTCATCGTAGCCTTGATCTGCTGTCAATACGCTTCTATAATTTCAATTAGTATCGCGTATAAGGAACCAAGACCAAATAGTACCATCATAATCCCCATTCTACGTATCAGTTTTGGATCCTTGCGAACTTTTGCTGCCTGTTTTTTATCAATGATTTGGCCAATGGAGAGCAGAAAGGCATCAAAACCAAATTTTGAAATCTGATTTCGCAAGAGATTATTCCAAGCTGAATAAAAAGATGCTCCGCAAACAAGCAAATTGATCAACAAGCTGGTGATCGAAAAAGGAACAAGGTCAAGGTTGTTCATATTTTCCTCGTCAGGGAAAAGTATTTAGGGTGCACGCAATGTTTCGGACCCACGCTAACGTGGCTGATAAACTGGGGCTGGATTGGGAACCTGAATAGGAATTCTTACAACGCCCGCGTTCCACGCATCAGTGAATCCGTCAATATTTAGACCGAAACCTACCACAGGGACAATTTTAGCAAATCTGGTTTCCTTCGCTACAAACAGGATGCCATCCCAAGTAACGCCAGAAATATCACCAGATGTGAATACATCAATCATATCGGTGGCGATACCAACAGCGTCAATTACCTGGCCGGCAGCAGCAACAGAGCCGGCTGGAAAAAAACCAACGGCAACCAGAGCAGTCGCAATATCTCCAACGATACCTGCGCCATTGGTAACAAGATGGAACCAATCTACCTTATGCCAATCCATATAGGTCTCATACTCAGTATGAGTGCCATAAGGATGCTCATCTGCTGGCCTTATCGTAGTCTGTGGAGGAGGGGGATTCACGCACTTTGGATCCAACACACTGCATGGCGTGGGCGGCGCGGGTGGCGTAGGCGGCGGATCGTCTCCTTGAATTTCATGCCCCGTCGGATCCGTATACCTGACCGGATTATTATTCACGAACCCGTATCTATCCCACGCCTGCGTCCCTTGCGAGGCCAGAGGTACAATGCTGTCAGGCTGGGTAAAGCGGTTAAGATAAGGATCGAACCAGCGAGACTGGAACCAGTAGATTCCCAGTGAACTTTCTACACGTTGCCCTGTAAACTTGTAGTCCGTGCCGAGCAGACCGGAGGTGTAACGAGTCTCACCGAAGGCTTTGTATAGCGCGGAGGCAGTCTTTGCTCCATTGGCGTCCGTGGTGACCGACGAACTGCCGAGATGGTCGCCGAGCAGGAAGGACAGTGTGCCGTTCGTGCGGACGGCGAGACGCGTGGCGCCCGCGAAGTAATATTTCGTGATCGTCGTCCCCTTTTTCTCGTAATGTTGACCCACATAGTACGTGGTCACACCGCCGACAATACTCTTGACCTGCTTGCCATCCGCATCGTAGACAAAACTCGCGGTCGCCGCGCCG
>DYKH01000637.1 GCA_020722685.1 Caldithrix sp.
TTTGTCGCCTGGACGGCAGTGAAGGGAACGTTAAGCGTACCGGTAGCGTCACCGGCAACAGAAGTGGCCGTTACTGCGGAAGTGCCGACAACAAGATTAGAGGTAAGGCCAAAGGTAATAACACCGCTTGTAGTAGCCACCTGAATTCCTGCAGTAACCGTGTCGGCATCCGTTGCAACAATGTTTCCCAGAGTGGCCGCCACAGTGATCTTGGTTCCGTCGGGAACGTTCACACCATCCGCATCCTTAATCGGGGAGCTGGTAATAACCGTGGAAGATGTTCCGTCGGCAACGATCGAAGCAGGAGTGGACGTCATCGTAATACTACCCGTTGGCAGCCCGGAGAGTTTAAAGGTGCCGTCGGTACCGGTGACACCAGAGATTGCCACGCCATCCTGGTTCTTTAATGAAATCAATGTGAAATGTAATGCACTATTCTTGCTCGCATTGGACGCAACAGTGAATGTGATGGTGGCCAAAGTTCCCGAAGAGGTGCTGGTGCTTCCCTCCGTACCGGCAAGAGCCAGTTTCACTTGTCCAGGGGTGAGAAGGTTTTTGACAAAGGTTCCATCCACCTCACCATTCACCGCGTTGGTTGCCGTCAAGACAGTCGCATCGTAAGTAAAATTGATGTTATAGCCGGCAATGGCTTCAAGGCTATCCACGTTCACGGTTACCGTGATTGTCTCGCCGGGCGAACCGCTGGCGCTTCCGAATGTTACCGATGTCGGAGCTGAGGCGACCAAGTTGCTTATCAGCCCGTAGACAGGGAACAAGAAAAGCCCTAGTATTAATAAAGCCAAGGGTTTGTATAATTTTTTAATCTTAAACATAATAGTTCCTCCCGCTGAATTTGAGTTCTAATTAAAAGGCTGTTATCAGCCCGACGGAATAGCGTAGAATTTTAATCGCATCCCCCGAATCGATATCGTTATCGCTGGGTTTGGACGTTACATTCCCCGCAGCCTTCTGGACATCAGTTAATGTTGTCAGGCCAACGGAGTATCGTAAAACCAAAATTGCGTCTCCGGAATCGATTTGACCATCATCATTAACGTCCCCTTTGGTGTAGGTTTGATTTACCGTGATGGTTCCGGTCTTGAGAGCCGTTCCGGAGGTCGGAGTTGCCGTCACCGTGAAGGTGCCGGCTTTTTTACCGACGACCGTCACGGAAGCAACGCCCGTTGAGGAGCCGGAAAACTCGGCAACGCCGTCCACGGAAGGATCGGTGATCGTCCACGTGTACTTTGTCGATCCGTCGACGGTAAAACCGAGCGTCGCGTCCACGTTGATCGTCGATGAAGTGTACTGAATCGACGTCGGCGCGGTGTAGTTGTAATCAGCAAAGGCGGACGCCGCTGTCGAACGGTTGCCTGCCTGATCCTCAAACCACGCGTAGATGCGTACCGTCCCAAATGTATCTGCATCAAATTGGTAGGGTGACGATGGGTCTAAGGGATTATAATCGGTCCCCTTTCCTCCCGGGAAAGTGGCGGAATCGGAGAGCCAGTAATACTTGATCGGTTCCGACGGAGCCATCGTTACATCAATAACCTTGGAGTTTCCCGATGTCGGATGGAGGGTGATCGAG
>DYKH01000638.1 GCA_020722685.1 Caldithrix sp.
AGACGCAATTTCGCTTCCTCAAGATTGACTTGTAACATTTTGTTTACCTTTCTGCTGCTCATCGCGCTATGTGACGCTGGCATCGCGGTAGGACGGCCAGTTACCCAACCGCCCCCGCACAGAACCCGGCGTGCGGTTTTCTCGCACCGGGCTCTTCAGAGATGCTCGCTTCCGCAATCCAGCCCTAAGCCCCCAAAGCAGCCTTTCTCATCTTCGGTCGCCCCACGATGCGTGGCCGTTTCACCTGGAATTGTTCCAGCAGTTCCCGAAAACCTGCCCAGTTGTAGCTCCACCGCTGACTGCGACGATTCAGCCACTTGAACAGGATGCGCATCGCCGCTCGGAAAAACCGGTTCAGGTCGGCGTAATTACCGATAACACCGTAGTAGTTGTAGTAGCCTCGTAGTTTGGCGTTCAACTCCCTGAACAAGCCCTTCAACCTATAGCGGCACTTGACCTTGCACCATTCGGTGAACCGCTTCAACGAGTCCCGCAACCTTTTGCGTGACGTACGACGCTTGAGATGGGGTTTCCCTCCTCGGTCTTTCCCCCAGCGAAACTCAAAGTCCAGAAAGTCGAAACTGGTTCTGCCCAAGTCGTGATGCGGACTGAACGGGATGACCCGCGTCTTCTCCCCTGACAATCCCAGCCCGAACTTGCCAAGCCTTTCTCCCAACTCCTGGTAGAACCTCTCGGCGTCCTCCTGATACTGGAACGCACACACAAAATCATCCGCATACCGTATCAGGCACGCTTCGCCTCGACAGCGTGGCTTGACCACCTTGTGAAACCACAGGTCTAGTACATAGTGCAGGTACACATTGGCCAGGATAGGCGAGATAACACCACCTTGCGGCGTCCCCGTCGCCGGATGTAGCACCTGACCATCGGTGTCCAGCACCCCCGCCTTCAACCATTTGCGGATAAGCCGCAGAAACTGTTTGTCCTCAATGCGCTGCTCCAACATCCTCATTAACCACTCGTGGTCTATGGTGTCGAAGAACGCCTTGATGTCCGCCTCCACTACATGGTTGTATCGCCCAAACTGGAGTTTGACGGTGAGCTTATCCACCGCATCCAACGCCCCTACGTTTGGACGATAGCCATAACTACAGCGCAGAAAATCCCGCTCATAGATGGCTTGTAGTATCCGCGTGACCACCAGTTGCAGCAGCTTGTCCTCAACGGCGGGTATCCCCAGCGGACGCCATTTTCCGTCACCCTTGGGGATATATTGCCTTCTGACGAGTTTGGCTCGGTATCGCTTCTGTTTCAGCCGCTCTACCAGGTCATGGATGTTCTCATCAAGGTTGCACTCATATTCTTTGGCGCTTATCCGGTCAACACCATAGGCAGCATCTTTCCGGATGTCCCGCCAACACTCTTTGAGAAACTCCTCATTGAGCAGCTCATACAGATTGCCAAACCGATGCTTTGGTTGTTCTTGGGCCTTCTTCGCTATCCCCTGCAAGAAGGTTAACATTGTCTACCCGACCCTCCTTGTCCGGTCAATGTTCCCTGTGCAGGCTACGCATTCCCGTCAGCCCCTTCCCCTTGTGACCGGCCCTACCGTCTCCGAGTACTATGGGCT
>DYKH01000167.1:0-3846 GCA_020722685.1 Caldithrix sp.
CCCATTGTTTCTTTTATTGCCCCTTGCTTTCAACAAACTATTTGAAAAATTCCTGTTTATTCGTATTATGTTCCGCTGAGACGTGCGGGTGTTGCGGTGCTTCAGCACGTGTTTCGCCCTAGCTTGGGCATATCGTCCTAAACTGAGAGCCAAAAGTTATGAGAAAAACAATTCTGCTCGCTCTTCCAGTTTTCGTTATCCTATCCCTTTTAGCTTATGTTTTCTTCAACCGAGATACTTCATCCATTGAAAAGAATACTATCGCTAACCCAATTGCTGAAACCCCTGATATCATTTTCCCAGTCAAGGTTGCAAAGGCAGAGCAAGGTGATTTGATCTTATGGATTTCTTCCGGCGGCTTGGCTCTGCCAGCCAAAGAGGTAGAAATCATCAGTCAAATCTCGGGGCAGGTTCTCGCCCTCCACGCTCATAACGGCAAATTGGTACATCAAGGGGATCTGCTGCTGCAATTAGATGAAACGGCGTCGCGTATCAATCTCACCGAAGCGGAAAACAATCTTCTCAGCGCCCGCATCGAGTACAATTTCATCAAGCTTGGCCTCAGCTCAGGCTCGGAACGCCCCGAGCGAGTCAAGGCGGAATTGGATAGTCTGCGCGCTCGTTACCAGCAAGCCCTGACGGAACGGCAACGCGGTTTGCTGGAAGAAGAGAGCTTTGGCCGCATCAAGCGCAACTATGAGGCGCTGCTCACCTATAGCGATTTTAACCGAGACGACGTCATCGCCAACAAATGCGGGCTGAACCGGGCGCTGGTGGAATACGAGCGCGCTAAGCTGAACCTGAGCTACTGCCAAATCCGCGCTCCTTTTACAGGCTATGTGGCGGACTGCCAGCTCAATCCCGGCGGCGGCTTTCTTAGTACTGGATTCAAGTGCATGAAGCTGGTGGATCTTGCAACCCTAAGAATCATGGCTAAAGTTACTGAAACCCAGATCGGCAAAATCAAGATTGGCAACCAAGCGGAGGCCAAGTTTGTCGCTTTTCCGTCGGAGATATTTCAGGGCATAGTGGTGGAGATCAACCCGTATATTGATCTGGAAAAGCGCACCGGCCAGGTGGCCGTAGAGGTTCGCAATCCTGATGGTCGCATCAAGCCGGGAATGTATGGCACGGTGCGCATTCAGGGCGACGTCGTCCGCAACGCCATCCTCGTGCCGCGATCCGCATTGGTGATGCGCGATAACCGTCCCGTGGTATTCTGCGCCAAAGGCACTCTGGCCAAGTGGATTTATGTGCAATTAGGGGCAGAGAACGAGGATTATTACCAGATCACGCAAGGCATTGCCGCCGGAGACAGTGTTATCGTCGAAGGCAATTACAATCTGGCCCATGATGCCAAGATAAAAATTCTCGAATGAATCGAGCCGCGAATGACGCGAATTAAACCGATGAGATCATTTTCAGGTACCCGGGACGAATAGTCTTTGACTGCTTGCTGAAAAGGGGTTAAAAGATGTCTTTGACACAGATAGCGGTGAACCGACCGGTAACGGTCGCCATGTTCTTTCTTGGCATTGCTTTTCTTGGCCTCTTGTCTTTGAATCAAATCAGCATCGATTTTTTGCCCGCCATTCAGGTGCCAGAGCTGATGATTCAAACCAGCTACCCCGCCGCTTCTCCTGAGGAAATAGAAAAACAAATCAGCGAGCCTGTGGAATCTATCTTGGGCACGGTACCCGGGGTCAAGCACATCAGCTCCATCTCCCGTGAAGGTCTTTCCCTAGTCCGGCTGAAATTCTATTGGGGTACCAACATCGATTATGCCATGCTGGAGGTACGGGAAAAACTTGATGCCGTGCGCGCCTTTTTGCCGCAAGACGCCGAGCGGCCTACTATCCTGCGCCTCGATCCCTCCACCGAATCTATTATGACCATCGCTTTAACGCATAAAGTGCCCCAAGATGCAAAGGTCTTCGCTTCCGGTTCACCTGCAGACAGTGCTGCCGCTGACTCTTTTGCGCCATCAACAAGTCCGTCTACCAACTGGGCGATAAACGACCTCTCTCTGGCGCAACTGAAGGAATTTGCGGAAACCTTAGTTAAACGTCGATTGGAGCAGATCCACGGGGTAGCCCAAGCTGTAGTAGCGGGCGGCAGCGATCGCGAAATCAATGTCCTTGCTGATCCGGCAAAGCTCGCCTCCTATGGATTGAGCCTGGAGCAAGCGGCCGAGGCGCTGCAACGTGCTAACGTGCACTTTAGCGGTGGTACCTTGAAACAGGGTGTGTTCCGTTATTCCTTTCGCACCATTTCAGAGCTCGAAACTCTGCGCGACATTGAACAAGTGGCGCTGCGCACACCTAACGGCCACTTGGTGAAACTGGGCGAAATCGCCCGCATCGAGGAGGGCTTTGCGGAAAAACAAGGACAGACCCGAGTGAATGGCAGCGATGCCATCCTCTTATTCATCCGTAAGGAAGCTGGGGCTAATACCGTTCGCGTCAGCGCCCGTGTGCGGGCCACTCTCGGGTTGTTGCAGAGCGAGTACTCCGACGTTTCTATGATGGTCCTGTTTGAGCAGGCGGAATTCATCAAAAAGTCCATCTCCGATATTCAGCAAGCGATCTTTTGGGGTGCGCTGCTGGCATTTTTGGTGCTGTTTATTTTCCTGCGCCACCCGCGTTATCCTCTCCTCATCGGCATCGTCACCCCGTTTTCTATCCTCGCTACCATCGTCATGATGTATTTTGCCGGCATCACCTTCAACATTATCTCCCTCACCGGTCTGGCCTTGGGCATCGGCATGGTGGGCGATAATGCCATCATCATTGTAGAAAATTTCTCCCGCCTGCGCGAGCAAGGCCGGAGCGTGCGTCAAGCAGTGCTGGAAGGCGCAAAGGAACTCAATGTCACGGTGTCCGCCGCCACCTTTACCAACGTGGCCATTTTCTTGCCGGTGGCATTTGTCCACGGCGTGGCACAAAAGCTGTTCATCGACATGGGTCTGACCATGACCTTTTCGCTGTTGGCCTCGCTGTTGGTGGCGGTGACTTTGGTACCGGCGCTGCTCAACAGCTTCAAAGAAACCTTGCCGTCTTTCCCCAGGTCGTTGCCCTCCTTGCCGCTGACTGAAAAGCTGCTACGATCATACGAGTCCATGGCGCGGCGCTTCAGCGCCGGATATGCCGCATTCCTGAATCGGTATCTTGCGATACTAACCTGGTGCCTGCGCCACCGTGGGCGAGTGATAGGCATTGCTTGCTTGCTAACACTCACTTCTCTGACATTTGCATTCCTGATCCGTGCCGAACAAGCTCCAGATATTGATCAAAGTCGTTTCACCATCGAGCTGACCATGCCGCGAGGTACGGCTTTGGAAGCTACCTCGCAAGCATCATCCATGATCGAAAGCGCCCTGATGCCTTTGCCCTCCGTTTCTGCTGTAGTGGCCGACATTGGCATTTCCGCCCGGGAGGATTATTTCAGCCTGTTGTTTGCCGAAATCAATCGCGCCCGCATCGAAGTCAAAGTCAAAACCGGATACCCGGTGGCGCAAGCCATGGCTGAGTGTCGTGCCGCTCTGGACAGGTGGCAACAGCAGTTGTCGTCGGTCGGTGCGGGCTTGGCGATCAAACAACGTGGCACCACCTTTGAGCGCATCCTACAGCCGGCAGAAAATGATATTGAGATACGAGTCTTGGGCGAAGATATGGCCGTCAGTGCCGACATCGCCGAACAGATTTTACAGCAGGCGCAGGCGATCCGCGGTTTGACCGATGTCCGTCTGGCTTTGCAGCAAAGCCACCCCGAAATTCGTATCCTTCTCGATCGCGACCGATTAGGGGTGCAAGGCTTAGAGTCGTCACAGGTGGTAGCAGAGGTATC
>DYKH01000167.1:3946-10575 GCA_020722685.1 Caldithrix sp.
TGGACTTGAGTTGTCAGTGGCCATCAGCTATCCGGTCATAGGTGGGCTCTTTGCCTCCACTGTGGCAGCGATGTTCCTAGATCCCGTACTGTACACCTATTTTGATCGGTTCGCTAAAAAAAGCAACTGAGCCATGATTGAAAAAGTATTACACCGGCCGGTCACGGTGCTGATGTTTTACCTGATGCTCGTGGGGCTGATGCTATTCGCACTCACTCGCCTGCCTATCGAGCTGACCGCTGAAATAGATTTCCCCAAACTCACCGTAGTCACCACTTGGCCCGACGCCTCTTCCGAGATGGTGGAACGCACACTCACCACGGCCATCGAACAGGTAGCAACCACGGTGAGCGGAATGAAAAAAATTAGCTCCCGCTCCTCCGAAGGCTCTTCCATCGTGGAGCTCGAATTTCAAAAAAAGACCGATATGGATCTGGCGCGACTCGAGCTTTCGGAAAAGCTCGCCTCACTCATGCGGATATTGCCCGAAGGTGCTACGATGCCGCGCATTGAAAAATATGTGCCCGAAGAGTTTGCCGAATTGCAGGGTTTCATGAGCTTTCACCTTTATGGCGAGCAAACGGTATTGCAACTGCAGCGATATGCTACAGAAATCATCCGTCCGGCACTACTGGGCATCAAAGGCGTAGCCGACGTGCAAGTCCTTGGTGGTAGCGAGCGGGAGATTTTGATGCTGCTGGATGAATCGCGATTAAAAGGGCTGGGCATTTCTCTGAATCAGGTGCTGGCGGGCATCCGCGAGGCGCAGGTTAATGCTCCGGCGGGCTATGTGGAAAGCTCCGGTCTGCGGCATTCTGTCTATGTCGGGAACGTTTTGCAGCGTGTTTCCGACCTCGAGAGCGTACTGATTCCTTCTTCAATCCCCGGCAGCCGACCGCGGCAATTATCCGAATTCTGTATCGTGCAAGACACTGTCGCCAGACCTCTCAGCATTGTACGCATCAATGGCCAGCCAGCCATCACCCTCGAAATCGACAAAGAGCCGGGCATCAACATGCTAAAAGTTGCTTCCGCTGTTGATGCCGTTGTGGCTCGGCTGCGTGCAAAATTCCCGACCGGACTGGCTGTGGAGAAGATGAGCGACAAAAGTGCGGACATCCGCAAGGAGATTCGCGAGCTCACCAGCAAGTCGCTTTTATCGGCCACCTTCGTCATTTTGATCTTGCTCCTATTCTTTAAAAGTTTGCCCTTGTCGCTGATCGTCTTTCTTTCCGCCTTGTTTTCCACTGCCGGAGCCATCATTTTTCTGGCCGCCAGTAACATTGGCCTCAATGTCATCACCCTCTCGGCATTGGCACTTTCCATAGGTGTTATTGTTGACAATGCTGTGGTGATTTTCGAAAACATTCAACGCCAGTTTGAGGCAGACAGCCTTGCCGCAATCAATACTTTCGCCCGCATATCGATGGGAGTACGAGAAATGCTTTTGCCATTGCTCGCTGCTACTTCCACTACCATCGGTGCGCTGATACCCGTGGCATTTCTCCCGGACTACCTGCGCGGCTATTTCATCCATTTCGCCCTCACTGCCGCAGTGACGCTCCTTTTTTCCTATCTTGTAGCCTTAACCTTTATCCCGGTCGCCTCGAATTGGTATCGCTGTATGCGAGGAGTGAAGCCTCGAGCCACTCATAAACCCGCAGTCACCTTTTGGCGTAAGGTGGAGGCCATCTATGAGCGTCTGCTGCTATGGAACCTGCGCCACCGCCGTTTGGTACTCCTGCTCTCGCTCTGGCTCATCGGCCTGCCGATCTGGCTTTTGCCAGCCAAACTGGAAGAACTGCCCTTGAATCAAGTCCCGGTAGCCAAGAGAGAGCAACAGCGCCTGAAAAACAATCTTGCGCACCTGTACAACTTTGTTGCGGCCAACCCCATCGTCAGCAACGCGCGACCCTACATAGATCATCTTCTCGGCGGTACGTCGCATCTATTCTTTAGATACGTCTACAAGGGCGAGCTGTGGAAATTCGGCACCGAGACCTATGTCATCGTTAGTCTGCGGGCGCCTCAAGGCACAGAGTTGGAGCGGGTTGACGCCTTTGCTAAACAGATTGAGGCTGTCCTCGTGCCGAATAAAGCGCTCATCCAGCGGATAACCAGTCGCCTCACCAACCGCTCCGCGCAGATACAAGTCGATTTTGATCATGCAACGGCGCTCACGGCCACGCCCCTGATCATCAAAGATCAGCTCACCGCATTGTGCGCTAACACCAGCGGCTTTAGCGTCGGCGTGTACGGCTTTGGCCCCGGATTCTATTCCGGCGGCGGCATGGCCCCAAATTTTCAAATCCAGATTTTAGGTTACAACTACAACAAAGTAAAAGAAATTGCGCAGCAAGTCAGCGCTATCTTAGCGCATAATCCACGAGTGGCCGATATCGAATTAGATCGACTGCCGTGGCAATCCGTAGAGTACGAGCTGGTAGGCCAAGTAGACCGAGAGGCATTGACCCGCCATGGCGTCGAGCTGAGTGATTTTATTGCCAGCCTCGGCCTCAAGCTGCGCAGCTCTATCCAGCGCCAGCGGGTAAAGGTAGGCGGAGAGGAGCTCCGTTTTTCTTTAGGTCTGCAAGCTGACCCCGGGTTTGCCATTCCTCCCCTTTCACATTCCACTTTTCCCGCTACACGCTTCGCCGAAGACCTCGACGTGCGAACTCTGCTGGAATCGAGCATTAAGGTTGGTGAGCGCGTATTGCGCATCGGTGACCTGCTGCGAATCAATGTACAGCCAGTGATGCCGGAAATTAGACGCGAAAATCAACAATACACCCGCTTCATCAGTTTTAATTTCAAAGGCCCATACCGGTTTGGTGATTATTATGTAGATGCCGTAATCAAAAACACCCGTGTATCCGCCGGTTACGAGGTCAAACGACCGCAATATTGGTTTTCTTTTGGCGAAAAGGAATCCATCCCGCTGGTGCTTATCGCCTTGACTTCTGTGCTCATTGTTTTCATGATCACGGCCTCCCTGTACGAGTCGCTGCGCAAGCCATTGGTCATTCTTTTGTCCGTGCCCATGTCTTTGGTAGGACTCTTTGCGGCATTTTACTTATTCGCTATCAATTTTGGTCGCGGCGGCTATGCGGCGGTGATTTTTTTGATCGGACTATCCGTCAACAACGGTATCATTTTAGTGGATCGCATCGCTCGAAGAGTGGCGGAAGAGCGCGGTGACATCTTGGAGGTGATCATCGCCCGAGCTGCGACCCAGCGCCTCCGACCAATTCTCATCACTACCCTTACTACCATAGCCGGATTCTTGCCCTTTGTTATCGGTGCTGACATTTATTCCTTTTGGTTTTCTTTTGCCTTTGCGGTCATCGCCGGCTTGAGCATTTCCACGGTGATGATTCTGCTGGTCATGCCGGTGCTGTATCGGGGAATGCAGAAGGAGAAAATTAAGAAATGAAAAAGGGAGGGTTGTGGGAATGATCGAACCCAAATTGATCGAAACAGCCGTCCGACAGAGCTTTCACGACCGGTTTTTTTGTGTTGAAAGACTCGCCCAAAGTCTTCAGATATCTCCTACGTACTTGTATGAATTGACCCGCCAATATTATGACCTATGCCCACAAAAACTGCTGGAGACTATTCGCCTTGAGGAAGCTTTGGAATTGCTGGCACATGGGAAGCCCCTAACCACAATCGCCAAACGGATAGGATATGGACATATCCGATCTTTCAGCAAAGCTTTCAAGAAGCGTTTGGGCATGACTCCATCCGTTTGCCGGGCTGCAATCTTAAGCTCAGAAAATCCAACTGACGAATTGGCAAGATTGAGATCGATGCTTTGGAGTGGAGAAAAGTTCCGATGATTTGGACTTGAGAAAAGTTCCTAATATTCTGGCTGTTGCGAAAATGAAATTTATTTCTAAATTACTTTTGAGAGAATTTGGACGGGATCGACAAAACGGAAAATTCAAGATAAAGGCGAGATGGAAGGAGCAAGAAACGAACCTCGGAAGGATTTGTAATCACCGGAAGGTTAGAAATCGTCCTAATGCAAGAATCCAGACAATTGGTTATCAACGCCGTCCTGCTCGTGGTGATCGGTCTTGTGCTGTCCAAATGCGTTTTGAATATGAGCCAAAGAGAGTCATCGTTATGGCTTTGAATAATAAATGTTTTTCTTACTTGATTGTTTTTCTCAGAGTAGCAATGGGTTGTATATTCCTATTTTCTGGTTTTATGAAAGCACAAAATATTAATGAATTTATTAAGGTGATCTATAAGATTCAGTTTGTTTCCTATAATCTGGCAATGATTTTCGGTGTATCGATAGTCGGCCTTGAAATAATTATCGGTTCATTGTTAATATTGGGCGTGTATGTTCGCCAAATACTCAGGATTACTTTCGCACTTTTAACCATCTTTACTGCATTTTTGGGCGCTGTAGTGCTATTTGGATTGGAAGTGAAAGGATGTGGATGTTTTGGAGAATTGAGCAGAAACGAAGTCTCTGTTTTGGATATAGTCCGAAATATACTGTTGCTCTTTCTGGTAATAACATTACTAAGAAATCGAGAATACTGTTCGGTTCTTTCATTTGATCGATAATATCTGGGGGAGTATGAAAAACTGCCGAGATGAAGCCGTGTTAGTGTCAATTTTGCTGCCTTTCTTCATCTGCGTAATGAATGAAAGGGAAGAGTCCCAGGTACAACCCAATTATGATGACCAAGTAATTTTCAAAAGTGATGCCAATTACGAATCACGGATGAGATATGAAAAATAAAATAAGGATGTCGATATTATGCGTCGTCGCAATTATTGCTGGAAGTCTAACTTTTGCGAATATAAAAGGAAAAAAGCAAATCAGAGTCTGCCGGGGCAATCAAATTGACATGACAAAAATGTTACAATACGGAGAAGAGGTAAATGACATTGAAATTGTGGACAGACTTGGCCAACTATTTGACCTGGATAGTTTTCGCAACAAGCCAGTGCTATTCCTTTTTGTCAAGGATGACATCAAAAACATCAGGTCGTTTAATGATTCACTAAGAAGACATCTCGGCGATTATAACGAAAGAGGCTTAAACACTGTTTTTATCAATATTGGCCAAAATAAAGAAGATGCAAAGATTTCAAAGCAGAACGATTTGACAGTATACTATGATACCGATAGTTTATCCTTGTTCAAATCGTTCAAGGTGTTCAACCACGGATCCAACCTCATTCTAAATAAGAATCATCGAGTCGTGCTATCGACCGTCAATGTGCTATCACCAATTGAGTTAGCCAAAATCATGCGATTTAAAGCTCGCGATATTTTTCTTGACTAACCTTATTCACAGGGCCTCCATCATGAGAAAGTTGCTAATGCCCATCGTATGTCTAATGGTTTCATTTCTGGCATGCGCAAAAAAAGATAACCGGTATACGCCCCGAACAGTCACAACGATTAATCTTGATGAACTAGCAAACAATATCGAAATCGAAAAGATACCGGTCAAAGTAATCTATAATAACGAGTGGTATGAGTCCAATCCAGAATGGAAAGAAATTTTTATACCTGTGATAAGGAATTTGACAGAAGGACCGGACTCCACACTGTATGTATTAGACTTTTTGAATAGCCGGGTGGTTCAACTTTCTCAGGACGGCAAATATCTCCGCTCCATAGGCGGCCCTGGAAGTGGCCCTGGGGAGTTTATGCATCCATTCGAGAGATTGTACCGGTCCAACAAATACATCTATATTCCCGACACCTATGGACTGCGGCTACAGATATTTGATCTAGACTGCAATTACAAACGAACCATAACCAATACCAATATTGAGCGTGGCATATTTTCGATTGGCAAAAATGACATGATTTTATATGCTCCTCCACAGCATGCCATACCTCAAGACCCATACATGATACTCGTACATGACAGCCTTGGAAAAGAGATTAAAAGAATTGGAGCAATTGAAAAAGACGACAATTTTGTCTTCGATAATCATTTTAGAAAAGCCTATTACCTCGTTGCCAGCGAATGGTCGGAATACATATGGTGCGTTTTTATGCATTTTCCAATTATAAGAAAGTATGATTACAACGGCAAATTCGTAGAGGAAATCCGTTTCGAAGCGCAATCTATAAATACAGAATTGAAAGAGTCAACAGTCTTTCTCAAAAAACAAAGATCTCCAAAAGGGATCGACGGAGGAGTAGTGGTTTTTGATAATCCGCACATAACATGCGATGGCGATTTGCTGATCAATTTGTCGCTTCATGGCAACATGCAGATCTCCGGCAAGGATGAAAAATCCCGTATAGTTAAGAAGTATGAATTTGTTGATACACCAGAAGACGTCCTTGGTGAGAAAAAAATAGAACAAACGCTATATATGGCAAGATCGATTAATGGTAAACTCTATGCCTTTTTTCATGATGGAATCATTGTAAAAGCAAAAAAATGAAAAGCTGCCAATAGGTACACGATTCCTGTCTCTCTCAGAGTAAGCTGTCTTAATAAAGCCGGCTTAGTCTGAAAAATCATTCAATTGATCATCAACCCTAAACAGGGAGGACCAAGAGATGAAGCAGAAAAAACATTTCAGATTACAGTAGTTTGGCAAAATCTTGAATTCAAGCCGTAGGAGGCGTCTCCAGACGC
>DYKH01000639.1 GCA_020722685.1 Caldithrix sp.
CCCATGTTTTCCTGCACCTGGCGCAGATCCATGCCCTTGGCCAGCCATGCACTCGCTGCCGTATGGCGGAGTAAATGCGGGCCGCATTGGGGCTTTTCGATTCCTGACCGGATGAGCAATCGGGACACCATCGTATGCAAGGCCTTGGCAGGGATGGCCTTGCCCTGGTCGGTCACGAACAGTGCATCGGTTTGTGGATGGGAACGATGACGGATCTGCAGCCAGTTCCGCATTGCCTCGACCCCTTCCGGCTGGAATCGCACCAGGCGTTCCTTGTTGCCTTTCCCGACCAGGCGGATCCGGCCCTCAAAATACTCGCTGGCATCCTTGACGGTCATGGCTACCACTTCAGACGCTCTAAGCCCGGTATCGAGAATAAAGCGGATCAGCGCCTTGTCGCGCATGGCGGCATAGGATGTACCCCGATCTATGTGGGTAAGCAGTCTTTCCATCTCATGCCATGATAATACGGGAACCAGCCGCTTTTCCTTGAATCCACCCCTGCCGCCACTTCTGCGCTCTCTCTGGGCGCGATTTTCTTCCTGATAGGATAATGCCAGATTCGGCAAGGAATCATCCTTCGCACATAGAAATTCATAAAACAGCATCAGAGTAGCCATTTTAACGTATTGGCTACTTCTTTTACTTTTCTCCCCATGCTGCCCTGTTCGGATATACTTTCTGACCATAGCGATACTGACTTCGCTCAGGTCTTCTACCCCGTCATAATCCAGTGCATCAAGGAATCTCCGCGCATGAGCACAATAACCGCGAATACTGACCTGCGAGTAAGGATTGGTGAAATTTGGCCCTGCAAGCCAATTTTCAAACTGCTGAATCCAGCCATTGATGTCGATCATGTCGCTGTTTTTCCCCTCTCTGTATCTGTAGTGGGAATAATACATAAATTATTCCCACTACACGGCCCTCATAATGGTCCCTTTAGGGCGTATTTCTAACAAATCTTATTCCTACATATATCTTATTGCTGGCATTACTGTCAATTACAGTGATAAAATAGCATCGTTACGACGCGAAAAGGAGATTTTGAACATGGTAAAGAAAAATACATCAGGTCCGGTTCGCCGGGTTTGTGCAGATATTATTGGAGATGATGCGGTTGATCTGGAGATTCTGGAAGTCTCTCTCGGTATTCAGCGAATCGCCAAAAGCAAGGGAGATCGGGACGGCCTGCTGATTAAAGCGGCCTTTGTCGCATTGGGTCGCGCTGTTGAGAACTATCGTGCAGAAAGCGGTGTGAAGCATCCAGAGTATGAAGCATTCGTTGAATGGCTCAATACTAATGAAAAACCTCAAGATGCAGTCAAGACGGATTCTGTTACGGCGGTTGGTCATTTTCTGGATAACCATGCTACCGAAGCGGTCTAATTTCAAATCGGCTGTATTTCTTGCTGCAGCCCTATTTTCCGGTACAGCATGGGCAAGTGGCGGCTGGCATCAATTCTGGAATAATCTGGGTACCAGCACCTACATCCAGATAGGAAACGGTAAAATCGTGGTGTATGATTTTTTCGATCCGAATTGCGTCTATTGCGCTGAAGCGTTCAAGCGAGAGCT
>DYKH01000640.1 GCA_020722685.1 Caldithrix sp.
ACACACGTAAACAGGTACACACGTAAACAGGTACACACGTAAACAGGTACACACGTAAACAGGTACACACGGAACACGCAACACGAGACTCGCAACTCTTATCTCCTATCCTGCATCCTCCCCACCCGTTATAATCGGAAAATGCCCTCCAACAAACTCAACGACCTCGATCCGAAATCCTGGCTGAAGTTCCAAAAATCGTGGTTCATCCACAACCCGCCGCCGCGCAAAAAGGGCGTGCTTGTGCATCCTGCCAAATTCCCGGAGACGATGGCGCAGGAGTTCATCGAGTTTTTCACCAAGCGTGGACAGACCGTGCTGGACCCCATGGCCGGGACAGGTTCCACCCTCATTGCCGCCCTGCGCGCGGGACGAAATTCCTACGGCATCGAGTTGAACCCCAAATACGCGGAGATCGCGAAACAAATCATTGCCGATGAACGCGCGTCGCTCGGGTCGCAGGTCGAAGGTCTAAAGTCGGAAATCATCAATGGGGACGCGTTTCAAATTACCAATTACCAATTGCCAATCATTGACTATGTTCTGACATCCCCTCCCTACTGGGACATGCTCCGCGCTCGCGGCGCCGAAACCCAAAAGAAACGCCGCTCCTCTGCCGACCTCGACGTCTTCTACTCAGACGATCCCAACGACCTCGGCAACGTGGATGATTACGATGCCTTCCTCGCCAAACTCGTGGAAATTTACGCACGGCTAAAGCCGTTACTACATAGCAAAGCCTATCTCACCATCATCGTCAAAAACGTGAAGAAGGAAGGCAAGATGTATCCGCTGGCATGGGATATTGGCCGTGAATTGGGAAAAGTGTACATGTTGAAGGATGAACGGCTTTGGCTCCAAGATAATCAACGGTTAGCGCCGTATGGATTTCACTCCGCGTGGGTGAGCAATACGTTCCATCACTATTGCTTGCAGTTCAGGAATGAGTAGGAGAGCAGAGGCGGGCAATGATCACCATCCAAGAATTACAAAGCCAGATGGAAGAACTCGCCAAAAAGATTGACGCGCCTGCAAAATTCTTCCCGACGTTTGGAATGTCAAGAAATGACGGAACTCCACATGTGGAAATCACAAGAGATACATATTACTATCTGGCTTACGACAGAGATACCGTTTGCATAAATCGCCAAACAACAAGATTGCCCAAATTGATGTATTGGATTTTCAAAGATATAACATTCCAAATGGGACTGGCGTACCAGCGAACACAGCCAGCGCGAGAACGAAACAACGCTATTGCATTTCAGCATCAACTTAAATTGCTTGAAACCCTGCACATGCAATGGAGAGAACTCTGCGAACAGGAACACGCTGAAATGCTTGAGAGTCAAGCTTATCGAGATAGTTTGCTCCAATCGAAAGCAAAGATAGATTGGGAGGAATTGATATCCATGCGAATCAATAAACACTCCATGCTCAAAGACAATCATCACCAATTGCCACCCACTAAAAACTGATCACTGCTCACTCAATTACCAATTACCAATCTCCAATTACTGATCACTGCTCACTGCTCACTGAAAACTGATCACTAATGAACTCCTCCTCCCTCCTC
>DYKH01000641.1 GCA_020722685.1 Caldithrix sp.
TCACCCTGTCTTCATGCATGAAATCGGTGACTCCGCGTTTAAATTGGACGCTGACGACAAAATTGACAAACAGGATGCCCTTAATGGGATTCTGTCCGCCGCACAAGCTATAGGCGCAAAATATATTGAACCAAAGGTTCTAGACACTATACGAAGCGAACGTTATCGAGGCATTCTCAAAAAAATAGTGAAAGAACCGTTTGAACATCACTTCTCGAAAAAGGATTTGACTGAGAGAATTTCACCCGACCAGGTGAAGGTCCTCCACAATTTTTTGCAGAAGATGAAAAAATTGGGAGTCATTGCCCAACCTGCCGGAGCACAGCGAGGGCAATATGAATTTACAACTGAACTATATGCCCTGTTTTTTTGGTTACAGGCATCAACCGAGAAGGGTGCCTAAAACCAAGACTGCAATGCAAGGGTACAGACCGGGGCAGAAAAATGGTGGATTCAAAACAAACCCAAGTTCCAGGAATTGAAGCTAAATCGCAGGACTGGAATGCTGCCAGGGAAAAAGCTCGCAAAAAGGCGAATGGTTACGAGCCGCCCAACCTCGGCAAGGCCACCCGTCTTCCGGTAGCTGATTTCAGCGATCCGGGCAGACCGCCGGTCTGCCTGGAAGTGGATTTCCCCATCGCTCCTATCAACGCGCTCTCCAACCTCGAAGGCAATGCTGGCAAGCCCATCTATCAGATGTCCAAGTGGTGGGCCCGTCGCCGCTCCAGCGTTTTTCGGAGCTTGCTGATCGCAGCCGCGACGGAAGCGCCCGGCGACCCATCCCAAGCGGCTAAACGAGTCTGGGACCATTACTACTGCAACCACCAGAAGGCCGGGCACTTTCGGAAGCTCCGAGTGCTCGACATCTTCATGGGCGGCGGGACCACGCTGGTCGAAGGCGCGCGGCTTGGCTTCCAGATGGCGGGTGTTGATCTCAATCCCGTGGCCTGGTTCGTGACGAAGAACGAGCTTGCCTGCAGCGATCCCGGCCAAGTCAAAGCGCTTTTCGAGAATATCGAGGCCAAGGTCAAGCCCCTCGTTCAGCCTTTCTACACCACGACCTGTCCGCGGGGACATAAAGGAAAATGGTTTCTGGTTTCTGGTTCCGGGTTTCCGGTTGAAGGACTGAAAGAGGATTTAGATCAAGATGAAATTTTCGAGTTGCCGATCGAACAGAGAAAGTATTATCGATGGGAAGGGCCGGAGATCATCTACACCTTCTGGGCCAAGCACGGACCTTGTAATGCGCGAGGCTGCAATCATCGCACACCGATCTTCCGCTCGCCCGTCATCGCCGAAAAGAAGCTGACCGCCTACTTCATCCCCTCGACATGCCCCTCCTGCGGTCATGAGTTCAATATCGAGCTGGGTGAAACGCGCATGGCTCCGGGAGTCGAACGCGTCGTGCTCGATAACGAGCCAAGCTTCACGGAGACAAGCCAGGAATTCGCACAACTCCTCAAGGACTACAGCAAGGGAAACAAAGAGGAAAAGCAGGACCGGATAAATCAAGCCTTGGAGAAGCTGAACGCTGAGGCCGGTTTGCATTGCCCGAAATGCAGTTCATTCGCCGGGG
>DYKH01000642.1 GCA_020722685.1 Caldithrix sp.
TCAGAAGGTCAGATGAAAAAACGGCTTGAACAGGGAGTCAGACAGGCATTGTTTTGTCTGTCTCGTTGCGAGCCCATTCCGCCGACGAATCCATTGTTAAATTTGGCTCTTGTCCATCAATGGCTTGCTGACCACAACCTTGCTCACACATACGAGAATATCCAGAGGGCACTTGAGGACATTCTAGGAAAGTGCGTCAATGAGTACGGTTTGCAGGAACCCGAAGGTCGCCGCCAGAAGGAATTTCATCGTAATGTCTTCGAGGTTTTGTCGAATTCGTTGATGGGACGCATACAGGTTCTCAAAAAGATTCAGTCTCAGCGACGGCGTTCATATGACCGATTCCACAGTGCGGCTGTGCGGGTTCTCGCTGAATGTATTGAGAACAAAGAAAGTGAACTGACTCATGCAAGCGATAAAGATCCACCCGAGGCACTACGTTCGGCGCACCTTCGAGCGCAAGAACTCGCAAACCTTCTTGCGGCCTATCCCAGAGACATCAATCTGCTAGCGATATCCGAACTTGGTCATGTCGTGGGTATCATCGCAGATCACGAGTACCACCCCGAGGCGCGTGATTTTTTGATACTGGTGTTAACGCGCCTCAAAAATGCTCCACGAAATTTCGTGGTCGCTGACCTGCGATCGCAATTGGAGATAAAATTAGCACACTCGCTCATCAATCTGGATTGCGCTGTAGGATCAGACGGAGCCATAGCCAGCTTTCGCCATGTCCTAATTTTGGCGGAGGAACTGCGAGATCCTGAACGGATCGTGCATTCTACTCACATGCTGGGGTTGACACACAGCATGATTGGCGATTGGCAAAACGCATTGGCGTATTACGAGGCGGCACTCGACAAGTCAGGACGTGTGTCAAATCCACTAGCACGTAAGGCATGGATTGAGCGCGATATTGTTGACACCTTGCTCAAAAAGGGAGATCCTCAGCAGGTCCAACGCTTGGTGCGCGACAGCCTTTCCATCCGTGAACGTCTCGGTGATGTTCAGGGCGTAATGATGACATTGGAAGCTTCAGCGCGCGCATTGATGGCACAAGGTCACTTCAAAGACGCGCTGACTCCCTTGTGGAGAGCGTACGCGATGGCGCAGGAGTGGCCGCTCAAACTCTTCCGAATGATCATCTTGGTTTCCTTGGTTGATCTACATTTGCATTTGAATGATCTACGCACTGCGAATGAGTTTGCAACTGTTGCAGAGGAGCTGGGTCAGCGATTCCAGTTTTGGCATCAGCTCAAGCAGTTAGATCGGATACGCGCCAGCCAATCCATGCGATTGGCGCAAGTTGGCAGAACGAGCGCTTTGATTCCGTAGTTGCCATCTCTTTTCCCATATGTTCGCGCGCATTTCTGGCTTTCGATTCCACAGCAATCGGTTTCTTCCCTCAGCAGCGAACTACCACTCGTCTTGCCTCCACATCAAATCACTCTACGAACACGCGCGACGCGCATCTTGAATTTGACATAGAACAAAAGTTCTTTTATAATACAGTTGCTGATGTCTCTTCAACTCTGCCACATCAATTCTTTGGTCTTGATGGACAATGACAACGAC